>JAOUDB010000411.1 GCA_029859485.1 Desulfuromonadales bacterium
GCTTTCAGACGTTCTACGGTTTTTTCACGCAGCGCCTGGGTCATGTCACCATTGAGCGGCGCACAAGAGAAACCGCGCGATTCGAGTTTTTCCGAAAGTTCAACTGTTGCGATCTTGGTGCGTACGAAGACAATCATGCCTTCGATTTCTTCCGCTTCGAGGATACGGGTCAGGGCATCAAGTTTATGCAGTCCTTTGACCTGCCAGAAGCGTTGGACGATGGTGTCGACGGTTGAGGTCTTTGTCTTGATCTGGATTTCGATCGGGTTTTTCATGTGCTGGCGGGCAATCCTCAAGACCTCCTTAGGCATGGTCGCTGAGAAGAGAGCCGTCTGCCTCTCTGCAGGAGTATCTTTCAGAATTTGTTCGACATCGTCGACAAAGCCCATGCGCAGCATTTCATCAGCTTCGTCGAGAACAACGCATGCGAGCTCGCTCAGGTTCAGGGTTCCGCGTCGCAGGTGGTCCTGGATGCGTCCCGGTGTTCCGACCACAGCGTGGACGCCGCGATGTAACTGGCGCAATTGCTGGCTCATGCTCTGGCCGCCGTAAACCGGCAGGACCTGGAAACCCTTCATATGACGGGCATAGGTGCGAATCGCTTCGGAAACCTGCAACGCCAGTTCACGGGTCGGAGTGAGAACCAGGATTTGCGGGGTTCTTTTCTTCAGGTCAAGACGACTCAACAGAGGCAGGGCGAATGCGGCTGTTTTTCCTGTGCCGGTCTGGGCCTGGCCAAGCAGGTCACGGCCTTCCAGCAGCGGCGGGATGCTGCGCGCTTGAATCGGTGAGGGTGTTTCGTAACCGACTTCTTTAATCACCTTGTTAATTGCAGGGTCAAGTTTTAGCTCGGCAAAGGTTGTCAAAATTTCTTCTTTCATGGTTTTCCTGTGTTTTTGCGGGGTAAAAATTATGGTCAATCTGGCTGAGTGGTTGCCGGAGAGTGACATAGATAAGTAGCATTCTATATCTTTGTTAAGGAGTAGGAGGTCGGCGAACTTAACCTATCGGTCAAACGAGTGCAACTTTTAACCTGCTTGGCAAGGAAAAAGCTCAGCGCGAACCGAGCTTTGCGAGCAAAATGCCGGCGCTTCGATTGAGAAAATGCGCACGGGGCAGGGATGTAAAGTAAGGCTCTTTGCGGAAGCCGAGCCGATTAAGCTCATCTATGATCGGCTGGTGGCGTTTGAATTTGAGGCCCTTGCGGAGAGTTTTCATGGCTGCTTGCTTCTTGCCAGTCAGAAGGTGGATGCGGCTGAGTTGGTAGTAGTGGTCAGGGTTGTTGGGCTCGGCATTGAGAGCCTCCAGGCAGAGAGCACGGGCTTGTTTGTACTGGCGACGTTCCCTGGCAAGGCAATAAGCCAGTTTGGACTTCACTCCAGGTAAGGGTTCAATGGCGTGGGCTGTTTCGAGTTGCAGGAGCGCGACCAGGGTTTCATCACGTTCGAGGGCGCGTTCCGCTTTCTGGAGCAGGCTGCTGATGGTGTCTGACATTCAATCTTCTCCTATGTTGAGGACGCGTTAAGATTAACCCAAGCGGGGCTTTTCGGCAATAACTGATGAAGAGTGGGCTTTTGGGCTGGCCTGTGCGTTACTGCTACCATCTATGGCAACCCCCTCACCTGCAGACACCCACAGATTAAATCGCCCTCTGGGAAGCGTGCATAAAGAGTTGCCTGAGGTGTCGCACTGGGGTATTGTAAGGTGTTAATTTTTAAGTTTAATAATCCATTTTGAGGGCTTTTTAAATCGCTGCTACCAGGTAATGGTGTGCTCTATGGGTTTACTGCGCCAGTATGTGATTTTAACGGCAATCTTGGTCTTTATGGTTGGGGGCGCTTGGGCTGAAGGCGTCCTACGTTACGCTGGTGCTACCACCTTACAGCGCTTTTTCATGCCTGAGGTCGGTCGAATATTTACCAATGGTACTACGATAAAGGTGAATATAGAGGGCGGCAACACTGGTCCCGGAATCAAGGCTCTCCTTAAAGGTGATGTTGATATGGCCGGAGCCGGACGGCTTTTGACTGATGCAGAGAAGCAGCAGGGATTGGTAGAGCATTTTCTCGGTTGGGATGTTCTGGCGATTGTCGTGCACGAAGATAATCCCTTGGAAGATTTGACCCACGAACAGTTGCAGGGCATATTTTCTGGCGAGTTAACGAATTGGCAGCAGGTCGGTGGGGCAGATAAGCCTATTGTCGTGATCACCAGCCCGAAGGGCTCAGGGATGCGCAATGCAGTGAAAAAAATGATCCTGCAAGAAAAAGATTATCTCAGCAGGGAAATTGTTTCGGCAATCGTTGCGGCCTCTGACCAGCAAGTCAGTATGTTTCCGGTTGGAATCACTGCCGTGAGTCGGAGTATGCTCGACGCCGATCATGTCAAGACGGTCAAAGTGGATGGCGTCGCAGGAACGGCGGAAAATGTTGCTACAGGAAAATACTCGCTGACCAAGCCACTTACCCTGGTGACCAACGGCGAACCGCAAGGGGACCTGGCTCGTTTCATCGCTCTGGTCAAAAGCCCAAAGGGTAAAGGGGCGTTGCAAAGAAGTTTTGTTCCCGCAGAATAATTGGCCGATAACGCCAGACGAGATTCTCCTGGAAGGATGTTGATTTTATGAAGTTGCGTTCCAAAATACTTTTAGCACTGGTTTCGGTGAGTGTGCTTCCTCTTGTGATTTCTCTTCTGATGATTGGCGGTATGGTTTCTGACGAGCTCGAAGTGCAGATGCAGGTGCGTGCACAGGATTCCGCCAATTTTATTGAGCAGACGACGACCAGAACATCGACCGAAAACCTGACACTGATACAGATGCTGGCCAGTAACCCTTTCATGGTCAACGCCGTCTACTCAGCAGCATTGAGTCACGACAACGCTCAGCTGGTCAGCGTTATTAACAACATGGAAGACCTGCCTTTTGACCAGGTACAGGTCCTCGACAAGGAGGGCGCACGACTTTACCGCGGCTTTGCCAATGGCAACGAGGAGACCCCTGCCACTTCGGGGGTTGAACAGCCGGTTATTGAAGCGAGCCTGGAAGGTGAAGATTACGCCGAAAGCGGCATGTTTGATGGCCGCATGGCGATCACCGCCGCAGCTCCTATCAGTATGTATGGTGAACCTATCGGCCACCTTGTCGGAGTCACTTACTTCGATAAAACCCTGGCGACCCGTTTGAAAGCCCTCAGCCGCATGGAGATAGCTTTCTTTGACGAAACAGGTGTTTTTGCCGCGACCTCTCCGGATCTCTCAGCCCTTGAATTGAAAGCTATTCTCC
>JAOUDB010000412.1 GCA_029859485.1 Desulfuromonadales bacterium
TCAGACTTATTCATGTATTCCTCCAATAACAAGGCACTTGTATATATGGCTGGAACAAAAGAGTAACAAACTTTCTGCAGTAACCAAGTAAATTATATTTATATTACTGTGCCATTGTGCGCTGTCAAGCCCAACAACCTGTATTTTCAGATGGTTGTGGGATTTGAATGGAGGAATGGATGAATGATGATCAGATTGTCGTAAAGGGTGACAGGGTCCAGATGATCCGTGCGTCATCATCTCCGACGTTATCCCAGCGGTGAGGAAGGTGAGATTTAAAAGACAGGCTATCGCCGGCAGAAAGGCAGTATTCCTCGGAAGCTATGGTTACCTTGAGTTGACCCTCAAGCAAAACGATAAGCTCGTCTCCCGGATGATACATATTCTGCTGGCCGCTGGTTCCACCGACGGGAACCGTGCAGAGGAAAGACATGAACTGCGGGTCTCGAAGCCCTGATGTATAGGACTCAGTATGCATGTTGTTTTCATCATCATACACCGTGGTATCCCGTTGCCCTGGTAAAGAAAAAACAATTTCGTGGCTTGTAGAAACCTCCTCAACGAAGTAATTGATACTCTTATCAAAAACCGCAGCGAGCTTCATCAAAATTTCCACAGACGGGATTGTCAAGCCCCGCTCCACCCTGGAGATCATATTCGAAGAGACGTTGGATTGCGACGCCAGTTCCTGGATGGTCATATCGTTCTTGAGGCGAATAGCTTTAAGTTTTTTGCCTACGATTTTCTTCAATTTCATAACAGAATTCTCTTAACCCCAGATAGTTACAAGTAAAATCTCAGTTCAGGCTCGGCGCCGGCGAGACAACCCACAGGACGTTGGTTTTACCTTGATGTAAATTACGCCAACGGTGAGGAAGAGAGGCCTTGAAAACGATTGAATCACCCTCCTCCAAAACAAACCTCTCATCGTCGACAATAAATTCCAGGGTCCCTTCCACAACCAGCGCAAACTCCTCACCGGAATGGATCATTCCCCCATCTCCGCTGCCACAGTTTGGCTCTATGGTGTCGAAAAAGACTGTAAAGTTAGGATCGCGCAAGCCTTGAGTCAGACTGATGATTTGATGCTTGTCTTCAAAGAAGAAGATAGGCTCACCCTGCCCCTTCTTGGTGTGAACAATTGTTGACCCCTTCTCCGCCTCTTCAACGAAATAATTAATGCTCATCCCGAAGGAGTTTGCCAGTCTGACAATGATCTCAACGGAAGGCGTAGTCAGACCACGTTCTATTCTTGAGATCATGTTTGATGAGACATTTGAACTTGTAGCAAGTTCCTGTATTGTCATGTCATTACGGAGTCTTGTAGCTTTTAACTTTTTACCAATTAATTTTTTCACCATGTGATTAAAGCCTTATAAATATTAAAAATGAAATAACGTTCTATCATTCAGCTTATTACAAGTCAACGAAATATGTACTATAAATAACATAAATAGTAAACATGAGGTTGTTAACCACATTGGCGGCAAGGTTGACAATCTACGATTCATCATTGATAATCCGTGCTCCAAATAAGGCCACCGGAGGATTAGACATGGATTACTGGCAAAGCATACAAGAGCTTGTTGAACGAGTCTCGCAGGGAGAAACGCTAACAACGTTGGAAGGGCTGAAAATTCTTCACTCCAATGGCGCTGAGTACACAGCCTATATGGCAGGCGCTCACCACCTAAAAGAGCTTGCCTACGGTGACACAGCGCAACTCTGCTCGATCATCAACGCTAAGTCTGGTCGTTGTATGGAGAATTGCTCCTTCTGTGCCCAATCAGCACATCACCAATCATCACCACCCGTCTACCCACTAAAATCACGTGAGGAGATCATCGAAGGAGCACGGATAGCACAAGAAGAAGGGTCTCATTGTTACGGTATTGTAACAAGTGGAACGCAACCCTCCTTTGGAGATGAATTTGACACGGTTTTATCTTCGATAACAGAAATAAGAGACCGTTTTGATGTCGAACCTTCAGCATCGCTGGGATTATTGACCGAAGAACTTGCAGAAGCTCTTGCCGGTGCGGGTTGCGTGACCTACCATCACAACCTTGAGACGGCTCGGTCGTTTTTTCCTGAGATTTGCAACACTCACGATTACGAGGAAGATGTCAAAACGGTCAAGGTCGCAAAAGCCGCCGGGATGAAAGTTTGCTGTGGCGGGATTTTTGGCCTTGGAGAGTCCCACGCACAACGTGTTGAGCTCGCATCCACCCTGCGCGAGCTTGATGTTGACTCAATCCCCTTGAACTTTCTCAACCCTATTGCAGGAACACCCCTGGAAAATCACAAGTCCATTTCTGCCATGGACTGCGCCAGGGCCATCACCATGTTTCGTTATTTTCTCCCGAAAAAACCAATCAGCATATGCGGTGGACGTGAGACAAACTTACGCGAACTGCAATCGTGGATTTTTATGGCAGGAGCCAGCGGCACAATGATCGGCAATTACCTGACGACCTCCGGACGTAATCGTGAGATCGACCTGCAAATGTTTAAAGATATCGAGGTGACAACACGTGGCTGCTAACAAATCATGTCCTGGCATTTTCGTAACAGGCACAGACACGGGGGTTGGTAAAACACTAGTCACAGCAGCCCTGGCCCGTCATTTTACCGCAAAAGGGCTCAAGGTTGGCGTTATGAAACCGATTGAAACGGGTGTCGCCAACACTCAAGCGCTGGGAGCAGACGCGTCCTTGTTGCGCTGGTCCTGCAACGCGACGGACCCTGACGAAATCATCGCGCCTTATCGTTACGAGAAACCTCTGGCACCCTGTCAAGCGGCGGCGGCTGCAAATGACCCGATCGATGTCAAAAAAATTATCGACGCACAGGAAACTTTGCGCGTTGGCAAAGACCTTGTCCTTATTGAGGGGGCCGGTGGTTTGATGGTGCCGATTCGAGGCGGCTACATCATGTCCGATCTTGCCGGGCAGTTGAACATGCCTCTTCTCATCATCACTCACCCGCGTCTAGGCACACTCAACCACACATTGCTAACGACCTTTGCGGCGCGAGCGATGGAGCTGGAAATCAGTGGTTACCTGATCAACCAGATGCCTGAAAATCCCGGTGAAGCGGAAAAGCAGGCCCCACACCTCTTGTCCTCTTTAGCTTCCGCAGATTTACTTGGTGTCTTGCCTGAAGTCGAGGGATCAGACCAGGACAAGGTTATCGCCCTGGCCGAAGAGATAGATAAACTTCCAGCCTACCAGTGGCTGCTGAATGCCCTGGGGATAATGCTCTAACCACCGGCCCTGGACA
>JAOUDB010000413.1 GCA_029859485.1 Desulfuromonadales bacterium
CAATACCACGCTCACGGCCCTTATCATGGAAGTAAAGCATTTTGTTGTATGGCACCAGTACCCGCACCATGCGTCTCTCAAGCATGCCATCTAAATCCCCAATCCATGCTTCAGGTAAAGGGAGGGTTGTCTCGATTTCTCCGATGCGTTTTTTCTCTGTGATGGACTTAGTTGGGTGGAGGGTTTTGGGGGAAAGGAATAGAATAAAACCAGCCAAAAAAATCAATAATGCACAAAATAGCCCAAAAATAATTTTTTTACGTTGCATGCTTTTAATAATAAACGATTATACAAAATTTAAAAGTAGCAAACTTTTGAGGGCCTACGATTGAGAAGAACTCTTTAAGCTGATTTGCTGATTCTTTAATTTCATAAATAACCACTGCTGAGACAAAAATAGCCGCTTTTTGAACGCTAATAATCGGAAGCCGAGGAAACCTGTTTTGTCTCTGTTCGTTAGAGATAAGACATTTTTTTGATGCTATAACATGCAAAGATTGAGCGAGAAGCTAAAGTGCAATTAGGGCAAACAAATACCTGTTTGTCTCCTGAATAGAATTGCCCCGTAGACCTCCTCCTCCATCTTTTGGCTGCGGGGCTTTTTTTGTTATAAGTCACGACTTCTGAGAAGAAATTATCCGTCTTTTTGAACGCTATTTTTGGGATAGATTTAGGGGCAGCAGATTCTCCCTTTAGTTGACCTTAAGAATCAGCAAAGGGCCATCCGGCACAATCGCCCAGCGGGCATCCGGTCCGAATCTGTCGAGTAATTCCGCAATAGCCTCATTTATTTTTTTGACCGGCTTAAAATGAAATCGCTTCAGCGTGTCGGAGTCGATTCCCTGGGTGTGTACCCAGATTTCTTTCTTTAACATCACTTGGTAAGTTTCCTGGGCACACCATTGGTCAGGGAGAAAGAATTCCTTCTTCATCAGCTTCTCAATAAAGGCCTGTGGTGTGGTGGCATGCTCAAAAACTGCCCTGTATTCTTCACTGCCAAACCCTTCCAGACACTCAGTTGCGATCAGGATTACCCCACCTTCGCGGGTCGCACCTGCCACGCCTGAAATCCCTTTTGCTGTCTGATACAGGTTGCAGTCAAGTGGAGCCCCTGCATTTGTGGTCACCACAAAATCGAGAGGTTCATTCAGGGTTTGAACACAATGGCGAGAGAGAAATTCGACCCCTTCCAGGTGAGCCTTGACCGGGTGACCGGCAAAAACCCCGGTGATTTTTTTGCTGGTGTCGAGAGTGACGTTGACGATGAAATCGGCCCCGGCTTGTTCCATGATGTCCAGACCGGCTTCGTGGAAGGGGTTCCCTTTCAGGATGCCGTAACGGGTCTGTGGATGGGCCACCATCTCCGGGCCATGCATGAACTCCAAGGTTTTCACCGATGAGATCCCAGGCAGAATCGATTTGCGCCCGCCGGAAAACCCGGCCCACATATGCGGCTCGATGAAGCCGGTCAAAATCTTCAGGTCAGCCGCCAGGTAATGCTTGTTGACCAGGGCCGGCACCCCATTACCAATATGTCCGACCAGAACCATGTCGTCTAGGTTCTTGGAGAAGTGGTTGATGATCCGGTAGGAGGATGCGATCTCTTTGCCTACAAGGCGCTCCAGTTCTTTCCCTTCGTTGGGACGATGGATTCCGGTGGCAATCAAGATTGTGATCTTTGCGGAGGGGATGCCAGCCGCTTCCAGGTGCTGAATGATAATCGGCAGCAACAGGGCGTTCGGCACCGGCCGTGTTATATCACTGATGACAATGACTGCATCAGTTTTGTCTCGGCCCAATTCTTTGAGAGGTTCGGACTCAATCGGCCTTAAAAGAGACTGTTGGACAGCACTCTCCGGCACAGGTAGAACCTCTGCTTCTTGCGGATAAAGGACACCCACAAAGTTAGACGTTTCAGGAAACTCTAGATTAAGACCCTCTTCACCATATTTGAGAAGTATCTGCATAATGTCCTCCCGGTTTCTGTTTCTAAGTATACCGGAAACTCACCGTCTCTTTTGATGGGTCGACAGTTTTTATCTGGAGGGTAGAGCTAATATTGCGTACTGTTATTGTTATATGTCACTACTTCTGAGAAGAAAAACGGCTTCTTATTGATAGAGGTATTCAGTAAGCTCTTTAATCCACAAAACTATGGCCACCAGGTTTCGATCCTTGTTGGCCTTTCTAGTAATGCAGCATTTATAAAGAGGTTGAGGAGTCACGGAAAACTGGGTCAAACAATTCAACGAAGAACGACCCCATGAGTCGCTGGGAAACCTAACCCCGATGGAATACCTAACCGTTAAGCAAAGACTGGATTTGTTTCATAATCTGCGGTACTAAAATGGGAGGGATTACACCCAGATTCCAGATTCGAGATTTTCAAAGCGAGAAAAATCATGAATCGTCCGATTGCGATACTGCTTATAGTCCTAATAATAGTTGGTTTGCTGTTCAGCACATTCGCTCTTTTCCAGGGAAAATTTGTTGAAGCCCTTTTAGTATATCCTTTGCTGATCACTGTTTATATTTTTTCGCGACATGGTAAAAGGTAGTGACGATCGAAAATTCAGTATTGTTAAGAGCACATTCAAATGATTGAAGACCTAATTACTTTCCTCTCTGTAATGGTTATGGTTTTTACCCATGTCTGGATGGCGATTATTGTAAGAGATGGTGTAAGAGCTAAAGGCCTTGAGGCTCTTTTTTATCTGTGCTGTCCACCATTCGCCCTCTTGTATTACTCGCGATTGCCAAAAAGGAAGAGAAAAGGGATTGAGTATTTAAACTGGATATTCCTAGCATCCACCGCTGTCGTTATCTACCAGGTGTCCTAGAAATCAGGGTCATCAATAATTTTGCATTTCTGCTAATTTCTGACACTCCAAACAATGTGAGAGGAGAAATAAAAAACACCCCTCTTTGACATCCCTCGATAGCTGAGCTAGATTGGCAAGGTCTTATTTATGTAGGTACCTGCGAATATTGGGGGGATTGTCGAACGATGTCAACAAGCCATCCTTAGAATAGATGGTAGTTTGTTGCGCTTGTACGCTTGGGGGAGAAATTCGTGTCTAGTGGAGAGCAGGCCATTTCCAAAAATATTCAGACTTCTTCTCTGGGATATAATTCTGCCCAGTTTCTATCCAATCCTTTTAAAAACTCTTTTTCTCGTCAAGAGTATATCTCTTCTGTTGTTGAAAACTTATCCCTTTGGACCGGATGTCAATGTGTTGGTATTCGTATCCTTGAGCCACGGGGAACCATGCCTTATGAAG
>JAOUDB010000554.1 GCA_029859485.1 Desulfuromonadales bacterium
GTTTGCGCCCGCGCCCTTCACCGTGAACAACAACACCATCAAGAGTATAGTTACGACCGAGGACGTTCACCGCATCGGCAACCCTGCCATCTTTAAGAATTTCCCGGATGGCCGTTGAGCTATGCACCTGTTGCGAAACCTGGACCGGTTCCAGAACTTCCAGCGTAAAGCCATACTCCCGGCTCTTCTCTTCAAGGAAAGACGCATTGCCCTCACGATTGCGACCAAAAGCATAGTCATAACCGATAATCAGGTGCTTGACGTCCAACTTGCCAACGAGCAGATCACGGACAAAAGCTTCTGCGGACATTTCGGCAAGTTGCTGATTAAAGTTGAGGACGACCAGCAGATCGATACAAGAAGCAGTGAGAAGACGAACTTTTTCTTCAGGGGTGTTCAAACGCAGCGGGGCCTTCTCAGGCGCCAGCATATGCAGAGGATGCGGCTCAAAGGTCACGACTGCAGCCGTCCCTTTCAACTCGCGCGCTCTGTCAACGACGCGCCGAAAGATTTCCCGATGGCCAAGATGGACGCCGTCGAAATTGCCGATCGTCAGAACCGTCCGGCAAGGTTTTTCTGGCAAATTATTGAGATCTCTGACTACCTGCATTGCGATATCGGGCAACCCCTGAAGGGAGGAGGCCCGTTCCTGACACCTATCGTTTAAAGGGGACTGCCCCCGTTCGGAAACAGCCCCTCACAGTTTGCATTATCGTTAGCGTTTTCTTTTCCCCCGCCCCTCGCGCCGCGTTCCTCGTACCGGCTGTTTTTCTTCAACCAGACGGAAATCGATTTCACGGCGGTCAAGATCAACCTTATGAACAGACACCTCAACCGGGGAACCGATACTGAACTCACGTCTACGATTCATACCGATCAGGCGATGACGTTCCTCTTCGTACTGATAGAAATCGTCCTCCAGGCTGGAGACATGAACCAGCCCTTCAACATAGATTTCATGCAATTCGACAAAGAAGCCGAAGGCGTGCACCGAGGTTACCATGCCAGAAAATTTTTCGCCTACTTTATCTGTAACAAATTGACATTTTTTCAGCTTGACGATGTCCCGTTCAGCCTCCATTGCCCGTCGCTCCGTAACCGAAGCAATTTGAGCAATTTCAGCCAAAGGCAACTCACTCAGCGGCCCTGCCGACTTCCCCTTCCCCAGCTTTTTCTTCAGGGCACGATGGACCATAAGGTCGGGGTAGCGTCGAATTGGTGAGGTAAAATGGCAGTAGTTGTCAGCGGCTAAACCGAAATGACCCAGGTTATTCACCGAGTAGTAAGCCTGCGGCAAACTCCGCAACAGGACGTGATTGATAACGTGCTCTTCCGGCTGCCCAGCCACCCGCTCAAGAAATTCCTGCAGGAGCTTCGGCTTAACACCTTCCACCGGTAAAGAAATCCCCTGATTGAAGTAGGCAATAAACTCCTGAAAGGCTGCCATCTTCCCTTCACTTGGAGACTCATGGACCCGGAAGATCATCGGTTCCCGCTGTTGCACCAGCCAAAGAGCGACAGCCTCATTAGCCGCCAACATGAATTCCTCAATCAATCGATGCGCCAGGTTGCGTTCGGTCCGAATAATATTTTCCGGACGCCCCCGCAGATCCAGAATGATCTGGGCCTCAGGGAGATCGAAGTCCAGGCTGCCTCGCTGATGACGACAGGCGATACGTAACTCGGCAAGCTCTCGCATGAGTTCAAGTTCGTCAATCAGGACTTCATGCTCAATACGAGCGTCCGTATCCTCCTCCACAAGGATCGCAGCAACCGTGGTGTAGGTCAGACGAGCCCGGCTATGCATAACCGCCTGGCAAAAGCGCATTCCTATACGCTTACCAGTCGAATCGAAATCAAGCTCAGCGACCATCACCAGTCGATCGACCTGTGGATTCAAAGAACAGATGCCGTTGCTCAGAGCCTCGGGAAGCATCGGCAGACAGGTACCGGGGAAGTAGACGCTGGTGCCGCGTTCAAGAGCCTCCTTGTCGATCACACTGCCAACGGCAACGTAATGAGCAACATCAGCAATCGCTACCCAGAGACGGTAGCCCTCAGCGCTTCGCGCAACAGCAACCGCGTCATCGAAATCTTTCGCTGTTTCACCATCAATCGTCACGAAATTCACATGACGCAGGTCTTCACGTCCGGCGATATCCTCGTCAGACACCTGCAGAGGCACTCTGCCTGCCGCGGCGAGCACTTCAGCAGAAAATTCATAAGGCAGGCTGAACTGGATGGCCGCAATCTTGATCTCAACTTCAGGATCGGTCGCGTCACCAATGACTTCAGTGATGCGACCAACAGCCCCACGCGAGCGACCCGGATAGTTTTCAATGTCGACCAGGACCATCTG
>JAOUDB010000045.1 GCA_029859485.1 Desulfuromonadales bacterium
TCATGTTTCTCTGCAAAGCCACGATCAACAAGAAACCTCATGTGTTGCCTGATCCTATTCAAATTATTAATTTGGGAATTTATTGATAAGGGCCTTGAGGGTCTGCGTCGTCTTGCTTATCACTTGAATAATGCAATGAGCTTGTGTGTTTTCTCCATTGCCGAATGCATCTATTTCAACTCTTTCGCCTGTAAAGTGTTCCATGTTTTCTCGCCTGTTTTCACCACGGTTGCGATAACCTTCTGATCAGCTTTTACATCAAAACTGAGATAAAGAATAACCCCAGACTTCTAAGTGATCTGAGGTCGTTTGTTGGCTAATGAGTAATATTTGGGGAATAACGTTTCATCGGGCCTGTACGAGAATCGAAAATGTCCCAACTTAATTAACTACTTACGTCATTTCTGACAAAAACATCACAACATAGAGCACTTAGCTGGACAATATCCTATTCTCCTGTAAGCGCCATCACCACTTTGAGGTCATTTGAGACCATCTGAGACCATTCTGAGCGAGAAATTTGTGAGAACTTTCTTGCGTAACCGCAACACTCTAAAATTCTTCAATCGTATTTATGGCTGTCCTTACTGACTCAGCATGCACATTATACCCGATAGCTTCAAGGACCTTTTGACAAAGAACCTCATTACTTGACTCTATTATTCTATTGATATGAATTTCGGTGCCCAAAGGACAAATCTTTAGGGTCTATCATTTGACAAGACACTGCATTCGTCCTCTTTGAACATTCTAACTATTTGCACTCAAGTGAATTAACTCCTTGACAATTATATAAAGCATTTATATAAATACTTTATATAACTTTTAATGTCACGCTAGGAGAAAAAGGAATGGCAGCTAGAAAAGCCCAATTTAACAGCGAAGAGATAGTAGAAACGGCGTTCCAGATGGTTCGTAAAAATGGCTGGAAAGGCCTCTCCGTCCCTGCCGTCGCAAAAACCATCAACTGCTCGACGATGCCTATCTATTCACACTTCAAGAACGTAAGAGAACTTGAAGATGCTGTGTACATCAAAGCCCTGAGCTATCTCACTGAATATATGGAGAAAGAAAGAACCGGAGACCAGTGGCTCGACCACGCTATTGGTTACATCCACTTTGCCGCTGAAGAGAATCAACTTTTCAGATGCCTATTCGACGGTCGAAACCCTGAGCTACAAACTAAGAGTTTGAGGATTTGGGCAAAAGGCTTGGGCGACCAACTAATCGATTACCCTCTTTTTGAAGGCTTGAGTGAAGAGCAGATCCACATTATCAGATCATCACGTTTTATGCTGATTCACGGTTACGCCTCCGGAATGAACAACGGCTGGTTCACACTAAAATCGGATGAAGAGCTTGAGCAATACCTCGAAATGACATCCAAGGCTCTCTACGATGGCCTAAGAATGAAATTTGAGGCGGAGAAATAGAATTTATTCACGGAAGACGATCGCTTCCGTATTCACTCGTTCCATACGTTAAAACAGCACCGATTGGCCAAGGTGTATAGCGTCTAAGTACTGTGAACGAATCTGTCATTAATGGAACACACAGCATTTCAAGGGAGACATGCTATGTACGGGAAAACTATGGCCACATGGCGAAAAACGCTGAACATGTTTGGGCTGGGATTTTTATCAATAATTCTGATTGGTAGCTCTGGAGGAGTCGTCAGTGCGGCAGAACCGCACTATGGTGGGACACTGACGGTCGGAATGGAAATGGAACCACGGGGTTTTGATACGATTAAAACTGGATTTCTAAGCTCCCGTGCCCGAAGCCACATTATGGCGATTGAAGAGCGCTTGTTTGATGCTGACGCTGAGGGCAACTTAATTCCGGAACTCGCCCTGTCGGCAACCCCTTCGGACGATGGCAAGACGTGGACCATCAAGTTGCGCCAGGGGGTCATCTTCCACGACGGCACCCCTTTTAATGCTGATGCTGTTGCTGTTCATTGGCAGCGCATGCTTGACCCTGCCAATAAATTTCGTGGGGGGAGCGTTATCCGACCGGTCAAGGCGGTCAACAAGGTCGACAATTTTACGGTCCGTTTTGAACTCAAGCATGCATGGGCTGAATTCCTGCCAATCCTGACATCGCAATCGGCCATCAGTTCATTTATCCCCTCGCCAAAAGCAGTTGCTGAAGACACGCAAAACCGCGCACCTGTCGGTACCGGACCATTCATGTTCAAGGAGTGGATGTCCGGAGATCGCCTGGTGGTGGTAAAAAACCCCAACTACTGGCGCAAGGGGAAACCTTATCTCGATCAGGTCGTTTACCGCACCATGCCTGACATGCAAACCCGTTTTGATAGTTTAAGGTCTGGTGAAGTCGATATTATCTATACCGACATGGGTAAAGATATCCTTGAAGCGCAATCCGATTCATCACTTCAGGTTTGGGCGAGTGACGAACCCGGCGCAGGCATTTTCTATTTCAATACGTCAAAACCACCCATGGACGACGTCAGGGTCCGACGAGCACTGGCTCATGCCTGGAATCAGGACCAGTATATTCAAACGATCCACAAAGGGGTCCATCCTGTTGCACATGACCCTTTTGGTTCGACATCGTCCTGCGGAGATGTCGGTTACCGGGAACCAGACCTTGCCGTTGCGCGCGAATTAATCAAGGAGTACGGGCAGCCGGTTGAATTCGAGTACCTGCATTCGAGCACACCGAGGGGTCGCGAAGCTGGGGCAATTATTCCGCAAATGTTCAAGGAGATAGGGGCGACAGCGAAACCTGTTCCAGTGACACTGGGTCAGATGGTTCGGCGAGTGTTTAAGAATGAATATCAGATGTCCGCATGGTCACTGGTCGACTCACCGGCAATGGGTGTTGTGTTGGCGACTAACCTGCACTCAAAGAGTCGGGGGAATCATAGCCACTACAAGAACGACAAACTCGACAAGTTGATCGAAACCCAGCTCATGAGCACTGACCCCGAGATTAGGAATGAAGCCTTTTGCGGTATTGCAAAAATCATCAACGAAGATGTTCCGCTCGTCTATCGTTTGGGATGGCGTCACCATCTGATCGGCAAAAAAAAGGTTCAGGGAATTCCCGGCGCTCGTCACGCAGTCGTGCAGGTTGGTGGAGCTTGGCTAGAACCTGACGCCAACCTTCAGGCGAAAAAATAAGCTGTTATTACAAGCCATCGGTAGATCCTGGCTGATCTGCCGATGGCCTGGTTTCACAAACCAAATCCCGGCTAACAGCAAACAAAAAGAGACGATCTGGTATGAGCTTTCTCTGCAAAAAAATACTGCATCTACTGCTCGTGGTTTTCATCGTCTCGGTGCTCAGCTTTTTGCTGGTCGACATGCTTCCCGCAGATGTCGCGTATGAGTTGGCTGGTTTCGACTCGACCCTTGAAGAGGTTGAGGATTTACGTGAACATCTTGGCCTGAACGATCATGTAACAGTTCGTTACAGCCGCTGGCTGGCTGGAGTGCTCCAAGGAGATCTTGGTGTTTCACTACTGAATCATGAACCGGTTTGGAACGCGATTGTCGCGCGACTACCGGTGACAATAGAGCTTCTTTGCCTGGCTCAGTTCTTCGCTTTACTGTTGGCGATACCTGCGGGGATACTTGCTGCCTATAAAGCTGAAACAAAAAGCGATCACGCCTTGGGGATTAGTGCTTTTGGTCTGGTTTCCATCCCCAACTTCGCCATGGCGATCCTGCTCATTTTCATTTTCTCACTCCAACTCAAATGGCTTCCGGCAACCGGCTACACCCCTCTCTCGGAAGGGCTGTGGCCAAACCTGAAAGGCTTTATTCTGCCAGCACTGGCGATTGCCCTGGCTGAGTGGGTGCCCTTGATGCGGGTTCTGCGTAGCGACATGATCAGCACATTGCAGGAAGACTATATACTGCTGGCAAAATCGCAGGGTTTACCAACCAGGCGAATTTTATTACGTCATGCACTTCGCCCATCATGTTTCACACTGTCAACGATTTTCGGTCTCCAGGTCGGCCACCTGATCGGCGGTGCCCTGATCGTCGAAATGATTTTTGCCCTGCCGGGGATCGGTCGTCTAATGATCTCATCAATCTTTGCCCAAGACAGCACGGTTATCCAGGGTTGTGTCCTCTTTATTGCCACCGGTTATCTGTTGGTCAATTTTTTAGTCGATCTCGGGTATCAACTACTCGATCCGCGTATCCGCGAGGAGAGGTCCCATGGCTGAAGCTGTTCGTCAGGCAATGTTTAACATCCGGGGTCTTAAACGCAACGTAACAGAGAGGCTCGGTTGGTCATTCTGGTTGCCTCTTCTCTGGCTCCTCCTTGTCTTTGCCTGTGCAATTTCAGCACACTGGTGGATTCTCCCCCCCATTGATCAGGTTGATTGGCAAAATCAGGCCAGTCCACTCGGCACAGAATCGCTTGTTTCAATTGGTGAACGAGGCACTGATGGCGAAGGTCATTTTATCCATCTGCTCGGCACCGACAGTGTCGGTCGCGATATTCTGACGCGACTTCTCTTCGGAGCGCGAACCTCCTTAACAATAGGCTTCTTTTCAGCGTTGATCGGCATGGTGATTGGAAGTTGGTTTGGGATGATTGCGGGTTACTACAAAGGGCGAGCTGAGACTTTCATCATGGGTGCAATGGATACGATTCTCGCTTTTCCCAACCTGGTCCTTCTGCTTGTAGTGACTTACCTGGTCGGTGCCAACCTGACCAACATAACACTCGTCCTAGGCGGCCTAACGGTTCCTGCCTTCTGCCGGGTTGCCAGAGCCAACACGCTCAGGTTTGCGGAACTCGAATTCGTGCAGGCGGCCAGGGCTTGCGGCACAAGAGACAGCATGATAATCCTGCGAGAAATTTTACCAAACGTCCTGATTCCCGTATCCGTTTATGCCCTGTTGGTTGTGGCCTACCTTATCATTATCGAAGGAGGTCTCGGCTTCCTCGGCTTAAGCGTTCCGGCACCAACGCCGAGTTGGGGCGGCATGATTGCCGAAGGCTATGGGGTGTTGAAAGAAGCTCCTCACGTTAGTCTGATCCCGATGCTGGCTATGTTTATGACCATACTCTCTTTCAACGTGCTCGGTGACCGTTTGCGGAGCCTGACTGATGTGCGGGAGAGTCGACTATGAGTAAACATAGACGACCTCTCCTCACTGTCGAAGGTCTGACCACGCACCTCCCCACCAAAGAAGGGGTGGTCCATGCTGTTGATGGTGTTTCCTTTACTCTCACTCGTGGGGAAACGTTGGCCATTGTCGGCGAGTCGGGAAGTGGGAAAAGCATGCTTTGCCGAACTATTCTCGGTCTACTCCCTCGGCAAAAGAAATCGTACCAGCATCCTGACCCCGGACGCATCATGTTCGATGGCAAGGACCTGGGGGATGTCTCTCACCAGGAGTTGATGCGCGTTCGCGGCAAGGAGATCGCTGTCGTCCTGCAAGACCCCATGTCATCCCTCAATCCGGTCATGACCGTTGGTAAACAGATTGCCGAACCGCTGCGTTACCACTTGGGCATGAATCGAAATACCGCAAGGGCGAGGGCGATTGAGCTTCTAAATTCGGTTGGGCTGCCGCAGCCAGAGCATAAAGTCGATGTATATCCCCATCAACTCTCCGGAGGCATGCGGCAAAGAGTGGTGATCGCCATGGCTCTGGCCTGCGAACCGAAGCTGTTGATCGCCGATGAGCCGACCACAGCCTTGGATGTCACGGTTCAGGCCGAAATTCTCAACCTGCTCGACAGGATTCAAACCGAACGCAACATGGCTATGATCCTGGTCACCCATGACCTCGGAGTGGTTGCAGGGCGTGCTAAACAGACAGCGGTGATGTATGCGGGCAAGATCGTCGAGCAGGCGCCAACGAGGGAACTCTTCGCAAATATGCGCATGCCCTACACAAGAGCACTTTTTGATTCAATCCCCCGTCTTGAAGATCCATTAGGGAAACGACTCCAAACCATCGAAGGGCAACCACCGAGCCTTTCGACAATAGGACCTGGGTGCCATTTTGCCCCCCGGTGCCTTGAGGCAGATAAACTTTGCTATGAAGAAGAACCTCCCTTGACGCAAGATGTACAGAACCCTGCTCACCAATACGCTTGCTGGCATCCTCTTATAAAGTGCAGGGGGGCTGCATGAAACAGAAGAATAATTTGCAGACCGAACCCTTGCTACGGGTCGAGAAGCTAGTGGTCGAATACGTTACCGGACGTAACCGCTGCGTTCACGCAGTGTCGGGTATCAGCTTCGATATCGCCAGGGGTGAAATCTTTGGCTTGGTAGGTGAGTCCGGTTGTGGCAAAACCTCTGTAGCGAAAGCCATTATGCAATTGCCTAGGCCAACCGCCGGAAAGGTTCTTTTAAACGGTGTCGAGCTGACGAACTTGAATCGTCAAGAACTTCGTCTGCTACGTCAAAAGTTCCAGATGGTCTTTCAGAATCCTGTCTCCTCTTTGAACCCACGCCGCAAAATAGGAAAGAGCATAGCAGCGCCGTTACGAGCGGCAGGAGTCAAAGATAAATACCAGCAGCACGAGCAAGTACATAAATTGCTCAAATCCGTAGGTCTCTCTCCAGAGCAATATCACGACCGTTTACCGTTCCAGCTCTCAGGCGGCCAATGCCAGCGTGCCAGCATCGCCCGAGCGTTGATCTGCGACCCTCAGTTGTTGGTCTGTGATGAACCGGTATCTTCTCTCGATGTTTCCGTACAGGCACAGATCATCAACCTGTTAAGTGACTTAAAGACCGAGTATGGCCTTTCGATGCTCTTCATCTCACACGATCTGGCTGTGGTAAAAAATATCTGCGACCGAGTCGCCGTGATGTATCTCGGCCATCTCTGTGAGATAGCTTCGACAGAAAAGTTCTACCAACATCCACTGCACCCTTATACGCGGGCTTTAATGAACGCCATCCCCCACCCTGACCCCGAGCTGCCGCCGACAAAAATCGGCATCCTGCCAGGCGAGCTACCTTCTGCCACAGAGCCGCCCCCGGGCTGCCGTTTCCATACCCGCTGTCCCCGTGCGCAAGCAGATTGTTCATCGAAAATCCCATCTTTGCGTGAGGTCGGCCCGGACCATCAAGTGGCCTGCCACTACCCTCATTTTGAAGAAACCGGTTAGGAACGATGAAACTATTTTCGCCATACATCTTTTTGTTTGCCCTGTTCCTGGCCGCCGGCGGATTCGTTTGGTACTGGTGGCTGACCGGCCGCTACATTGAGACCACCGACAATGCCTATATCCGTGGCGACATTACGCCGATCAGCACCAAGGTGTCCGGTTACGTGGAGAGTGTGATGGTAGCCGACAACCAGGTTGTTCGTGCCGGTGAGCCGTTGGTGCGCATTCAGGATATGGAATTCAAGGTGCGTATGGAGCGCGGCAGGAACAACCTTCTGGAACGGCGAGCAGCCCTGCTCGTGGTAACTGGAAAGCGCAAACAGCAGAGGTCGGAAATTGCCTTGGCCAAAGCGCAACTGGTTCTTGCTGAAGTCAACCTGCAAAGAAACGCAGAAGTCTATAGTAAATTTGACCAGCTCTTCGCAGAAAAAGTCATTTCATGGTTTGAATACAACGAGGCCTTGACCAACAATAAAAGAGCCCTGGCGGAAAAGAGCGGCGCCCAGGCAAGTCTGGATAAGGCGGAACAGGAGCTAAACGTCCTTCTTGCCGAAGAGCAAAGGATTACGGCAGAGATCGGACAACACCAGGAAGAACTCAAACTCTTGCAGCAGGAAGTCACCGACACCAGCATCTGCGCGCCGTTCTCAGGGACAGTCGGCAATCGCAGGGTTCAAGCCGGGCAATATGTACGCCCGGGTTCTGTCCTGATGGCTCTGATCCCCTTAAATGACGTCTGGGTCGAAGCGAACTTTAAGGAGGTCCAATTGGCCCGCATGCAGGAAGGTCAGCAAGTCGAGATAGAGGTCGACGCTTTTCCCGATCACCATTTTACCGGTCGTATTCAATCTCTATCTCCAGCCAGCGGTGCGGAATTCAGTCTACTGCCGCCGGAAAATGCCAGCGGCAATTTCACAAAAATCGTGCAGCGCATACCGGTGAAAATTATGGTCGACAAAAGCTCGCATCCGGACAAAAAGCTTCTGCCGGGCATGTCTGTCGAAGTCAGCATTAACACCAAAGAGGCTCTGTTGACCGAGCAGAAAGAGTTTGCGGGCCTCTTGGACAGGCTATGACTCAGGTGGCCACGAATCGAGAGGCCATCTCTCTCGGCACATGGATTGGCTTCTTCTCCATGGCCGGCGGCACCTTCATGGCGGTGCTCGACACCCAGATCGTTGCCAGCTCTCTGGCTGAGATTGGTGCCAGCTTGGGCTCGACCATCGATGAGGCCTCCTGGATCCAGACCGCATACATTATCGCCGAAGTGATCATGATTCCTTTAGCCGGCTGGCTCTCAAGGTCACTCTCCCTCAAGTATCTCTACGCATTGGCATGTATCCTCTTCACTCTCTTCAGCATCTGCTGCGCACTCGCTTGGTCGATAGAATCGATCATGGTCTTCAGAATCTTTCAGGGCTTGTTCGCCGGGGCCATGATTCCCCTGCTCTACCAAGCCATCTACGCCCTCTTCCCCCGCGAGCGACAGGCCAACGTCACTCTCTTCGTCGTACTCATCATCGCCATTGCACCGACCATCGGTCCGACCCTGGGCGGATGGATTACGCAAACATACTCATGGCGCTGGCTGTTTCTGCTTAACGTTTTTCCAGGCCTCATTGTGTCAACGTCCGTTTTCTATCTTGTGAAATGTCCACCGCCGAACTTCAGCCTGTTAAAGAAATTCGATTATCAGGGAATCATACTCATCGCAATCTTTCTTGGATGCCTTGAATACGTACTCGGAGAAGGGACAGAGAATGATTGGTTTGAATCACGGCTTATTGTGACCCTAAGTTTTATTGTCGTTACCTCGGCCGGACTGCTGTTATGGCGAGAGCTGACCTGCCGTCACCCGGTGATAGACCTGCGCGCCTTTCGTGATCGCAACTTCGCCACCGGCTGTCTCTTCAACTTCATCATGGGTCTGGGCCTGTTCGGTTCCGGTTATCTGATGACAGTCTTCTTAAGCAGCGTACGCGACTACAACAGTCTGGAAATCGGCAAGGTCATGATGGTGCCCGGCTTGGCGATGATGATCTCTTTGCCTGTCGTGCGCTTATTTAGGACACGTCTCGGGGTACGAACCACCCTTGCCATCGGGCTGATCCTTTTCGGCGTATCATTATCAATCAACGCTTTTATGACTGCGGAAACAGGTTTCGATCAACTTCTTCTCCCCCAAGCCATGCGCGGTTTTGCCATGATGATGTGCATGTCGCCGATCACCGAGCTGGCACTTGGCAGGCTGCCCACCGAAGCCGTAGCAAATGCCAGTAGCCTCTACAGCCTGATGCGTTACCTTGGCGGAGGAATCGGCATCGCCGTCATCAACACCTTGGTCGAGATGCGTTCCAGTCTTCATCACCAGCGCCTAGTCGAAGTTCTCAACCCGGCCCGTTATGCTACCAGTGACATCATCACTTCATTTTCGTCATCTGTTGCAGGGCAGACCACAGATCTGGTTCAGGCCCTGGAGGGAGGGCTACAGTTGTTGTCGATACTGGTTGAGCGGGAATCTCTGTTGATGACTTGTAACGACATCTGGCTGATGATCGCTTGCCTGTTTGCCATAAGTTTTATGCTGATGCCAACGGTGCAAAAGGTCGCACCAAGGAGCTAACAGATGAAAGTTTTGGCGTTGGATGCAATGGGAGTGATCTACCAGTCGGGGGATGATATTGTAGAACTGTTGGTTCCTTATATTCGCAAACACAGAGAGGAAAGCGAAGAGAGAATCAAGAGTCTATATCATCAATGCAGTCTGGGTGCATTCGCGTCTTCAGTTTTTTGGGAACAATTAGGATTGTCACCCGAGACAGAAGATGACTATCTCAGCAATCACTGCCTTGTAAGTGGGACCAAAGAATTCATAGTTGACGCAAGAGAGTCCTTTGACATGATCTGGTGTCTTTCTAACGATGTCAGTGAATGGTCAATTACGTTAAGAAGAACGTTTGATCTAGAAACTTTATTTGATGGTTTTGTCATCAGCGGTGATGTGAAAACCAGAAAACCCTCGCCAGAGATGTACGAAGCTTTTTGTGTTATCTCAAAATCCAAACCGGAAGAGATTCTCTTTATTGATGATCGGCCGGGAAATGTCTTTGCGGCAAAGAGTTGCGGCATGGAATCCGTTTTGTTTGGAGAACAATCCGAACCGATACAAGGGTTGCCACATGCACAAGATTATTCAGAGTTACGCAGCATGATACTGACACCTTCCCCAGAAAACTAACCTGGGCAACTTACCTTTGAGAAGTATTATGAAAATCCGGCAAATGACAATCGAGGACTACGACGACATCATTGTGCTGCTACAGGAGACGCCAGGAGTGACGGTTCGAGACGCAGATTCAAAAGAGACAACGAGCAAGTATTTGCATCATAATCCAGGTTTAAGTTTTGTTGCTGCCGTTGAGTCTAAAATAGTGGGCTGCGTCATGTGCGGACATGATGGTCGTCGTGGATACCTGCAGCACCTGGTTGTTAATCAAGACAACCGGAAGCAGGGCATCGGCGGCAAATTGTTCATGTCGTGTATTCGTGCCCTGAAAAAAATTGGTATAAGTAAAACTCATATTTTCGTATTGAAGACCAACGATCTCGCAAATAATTATTGGTCAAACAAGGACTGGCAGTTACGCGAAGAGATAAATATGTACTCTTACAATAGCTCGACAAATGAGAATGCTTAACCAGTAGATCAGCAATGTCCCATAAGTCACGATTAACGGTATGTATTTCCTGGCAAAGCAAATCCCAGCTTCCATATTAAACCTGGCATTGAAAAATTCATTTTCTAGCTAAAATCAGAGCTCAACATTGAGGATCAAAGTCCTACCGCAAGCGCTGTAGATCTACGAGGGTCGGCAGCTCCATTAAATAAACCTTTATCAATCAAAATAGATTGGCTAGCACCCATGGCTGATTTCTGTTTAACCTTATGCCCTTTTTCGCGAAGGATTCTGACAGTGTCTGGACTAAGCCCTTCTTCAATCCGCAATTCATCGGGTAACCATTGATGATGGATTCTGGGAGCAGCTACAGCACTTAGAATATTAAGATTGTGATCGATAACATTCATGACCACCTGTAGTGTAGTAGTAATTATGCGAGAGCCACCGGGGCTCCCTGTAACTAAAAAGTTTTTCCCCTCTTTCTTAACTATGGTTGGCGACATGGAGCTAAGCA
>JAOUDB010000414.1 GCA_029859485.1 Desulfuromonadales bacterium
TGATGCCATGTTCAAGCAGGGCTACCTGTTCGTCGGCAGAGTAAGCAGCAAGGGTGTCGGGATCAACGGAGAGAATGGGGGTGCCATGACTGATAGTAACGCCCAGGCCTCCTTGATCCTGCACAACACGTCGCCGAAAACCGAGCAGGAGATGACCGTAAAAAGGTTTCTGCTTGAGCAGACGTACAACAGCATTTTCGAGAACCCGCGCAGGGTTCTCTGGTACAGCCTGTCTGTTTGGAAAACTGATCAGTTCAGCGTTCATCAATCACAAACCATAGATTCACACGGTGCCTGACTTCTTAACATTATACAAAATCAAAAAATTTCCACGAGCCACGTACCGTGCCACTGGCACCGTTTTCTAAGACGCCTCGCGGCTGATGCACTCAATGGTTTCAAGGATCACGGCATCGTAATCGTCTTTGCAGAGGATCTCAGCCACCTGGGGATTTTTCAGCAACGCCTTGACCAGGCCAAACTTCAAATCACGCGTTAGCTCACCTATATAAGCGACCAGGTTTTGTTCCTGGCCCAGGGTCAGCCCCGCGTCAACTTCGAGAGTCGTCACCAGATCATTGAGTGTGACCGCCTGCAGGTCATCACGTTGTTGCTTCACCTGGGCTTCGACGTCACTCCAGTTATCAAGAACCTGCCGGGCGGTTACCGGACGTTCCTTCTGCTCACGGGACCAACGCAAAAAGCTCACCGCGGCTTCCTGCCCTACAATTCCCGCATAAATCTCCATCTCCAAATCTTCCGGGAAACGACAGCATCGCCGCAGCGTGCTGACCATTTCCCAGGCTCGTTCAGTCGGCTCCATCTGCATATCGATGGCAGCGCCGGGCTTTGCTAGAAGATTCGGATAGGCTGAGAGGAATTGCTGGACGGTTTCATCAAACTGTTGTTCTTTGGCGTAACGGGCCCAACAGTTGTAATCGGTTTCAACGTAAATCATCACCATGCGATCAAGCAGGGCCCGATCCAGAGTTGCGACCTGGTAGGTGCCGTCCGGCGGATTGATGGACACCACGACCTTATGCTTTTGATCCAGCACGTGAGTGTGCAAGCGACGCTGCTCACCTTTAACAGGAGGTTCCACAAACTGGAAGATCGCCTGCAGGGTGTCTTCCTGCTGGGCACGGTTCAGTTCATCACAATGTACAATGGTTGCGGGGGCGCCAGCGACTGGCCACCACGATGGTTGCGACCAGTGCATGACTTTTTCTTCGCGGTAGGGGATGCCGACCAGGTCGCCGACCTCCATCTGGCCAAGACGCAAGGCAACATAGTCACGACCTATTTCACGGCAGGCTTGTGTAATACCGGCACTCTTGCCGACCCCGCGATGACCAACAACGCAAGGGGTCAAATTCGTTTTGGTTAGGATTTCGGCCAAAACTTCTTTCATCTGAGAGATATTCATAACAACCTCAGCTTGGTAGTGGTTATTCCAGGTACAAATCTCAGGACGCCCATTTGAGTCTCGGCAAAAGTTCTCCCACTTGCCATTAAACACCCTTTTAGTAATCTTTAAGCAAGATAACCCAAAGAGGAAGAGAAAGTCCATAATGACCCGCTCCTCCCATACTTTCATCTGGTCGCAGCTGATCTGGCAAGAGGATCGCTAGACCGGAAGGAATAACCTGATATTCTAAAAATCATAAGATTAAATGATAATTTTTACCAGGGGGCTTCAATGACGCAGGAAAAAAATTACCGCCCGACGTTCTATCTAACAATCAATGCGCTTTTTATCGCCGTCATAATTTTTATTGGAGGGATTCTTGCCTGGCACAACTACAGCGATACCAAAAAAATAATTTTGAACGAAGTTGAGCTGGAGTATGACCACACCCTGGTTTCTCTTGCCAAAGATTTTCAACACACTTACAAACCTGTGTTCGATACAGTCGGCCTGCTTTCCATGACGCCTATCATGGATGCGGCAACCCTTGACGAGAAATTGCAGCAGTTGCATTTGATGACTGCGGCTATGAGCAACCGCGCGGAGATAGCCGGGCTGCAGGTCGGCTATGAAAATGGTGATTATTTCATTATCCGCCCAACATCATCCCGTCGGCTACGTAGCCTTTTTGATGCGCCGGACAATACGGCATTTACGGTTGATAACATTGCGACGGATTCTGTGACCGGTCAAAGATTTCTGGAAAGACTTTTTTTTGATGAGTCAATGGCGCAAATATGGCGTAAACCTCCCGAAGTCACGGAGTATGATCCCAGAACGAGGCCTTGGTACCTTCAGGCAGTCAAAACAGATCGCGTCGCCGCTGTAGAACCCTACCTGTTTTATTTTCTCAAAGAAATTGGCACGACCGTTTTTTATGCCCCCGCCGGCAAAAAGACGGTTATTGCCGCAGATGTCACCTTACAGCAACTTTCTGCGACCTTGGCCGAATACCTGCCTACGCCAGGCTCCGAGATCGCTCTGCTAAGTGACGATGGATACGTGCTGGGTTATAACCAGCCGGAGAAAAACATTATCAATCAAGACGATGAACAGTTCAAAGTTGCCAAACTTGATGAATTGGGCAGTCGTGTTTTCACTTTCGTAAATGCCAACAAGCTGCTGCAGCCGGGGCCTCTGAGCTTCTCAGAAGAGGGCAGAGACTGGCATGGCTCTGTGCGCAAGCTCAATGTCAGTGGTAGCGAGGGGCGAGACCTGACTTTGGTGATGCTCTCCCCACGTGATGAACTGTTAGCCGATGTCAACAGGAGGGTTAAAATCTCCCTTCTTATTACCCTCGGAATTTTACTCATTTCTATTCCATTGGCTTCAGTTGTCGCCAGGATGATTTCAAAGGCTTTAAACAAGCTCGCTGAAGAAGCCGTCTTGATCAGTCGATTTGACTTCAACAGGACTTTGCCTCTGCGGTCGAAGATCAAAGAGGTCGATGAACTGGCTCGTTCGATGGAGATGATGAAAAGTACGATCAGCAGGTTTCTTGCCTTGATTAAATCGTTGGCCAGCGAGCAGAATTTTCAAGCCATGCTCGAACAAATCACCGAAGAAACATTGCATGTCAGTGAAGCAGATGGCGTCTTGACCTGGCTGGTTGATGACGCCGCCAAGGCATTGACACCCGTCGCCTTTTATGACCAGGGAAAGGGAAAAGCGGACCTCACAGGCCTGCCGTCATACCCTGTTGATGGGGAGCAGCCCCTGGCGGAAGCCGCCAGGCAAGGAAATGTCAGTCAATTGAATCTTTGCAAGAACGACCATGGCGACCTGAGTGTCCTTT
>JAOUDB010000415.1 GCA_029859485.1 Desulfuromonadales bacterium
GTTTTCTGTCGCCGTCAAGCTTTGGAGTAGATTGAAAAACTGAAACACAAAACCAATTTTTTGAGCACGAAGACGCGCCAGATCCTTGTTGCCAAGCTGGAAAATCTCTTGGCCATCGATCGTAACACTGCCGCTTGTTGGATGATCGAGGCCACCAAGCATGTGCATGAGAGTTGATTTACCGTGACCTGACGGCCCGACAATACAGGTAAAGCTACCACGGGCAATTTTCAGATCGACGCCACGCAAGGCCTTCACCATCGCCGCACCGCTACCATATTCCTTAACAAGATTGTTAACCGTAATAACTGAATCACTCATAGCTTATTGCCTCCACGGGAGAAAGTTTAGAGGCTTTGATTGCCGGATAGAGACCTGCAATCATAGCGACCAGACTAGAGAACAGAATTGCTCCCAAAAGCATTAATGGATCAATGCTGACTTGGGCCCCCTTCACAAACGAGGTTGCTGCATTCTGACTGATGTAAGGTGTTGCAAAAACTGCCGCAACACCACCAAGTGCGGCACCACCTATCCCTCCAATGAGTCCGTAGACACCAGATTCCAGAAGGAATAGCCGGAACACCCCTATTCTGGTTGCTCCCATCGCTTGAAGGATGCCTATTTCACGTTTACGTTCGTAAGTCGCTGTCATCATCGTGTTAACGATGCCAAAGGCAGCAGCGAGAATAGCCACAGCAGCAATCAACTGAAGGGTGATGTTGACCGTACCAACAATCGAAAGTACTGAGCTACGCATTTGTTTGTCAGAAACAACACCAAGGCTGACTTTTTCTTTGATCTTGTTAGCGTAAAGTTCAACCTCATCCAGGCGGTCCACTCGCACCGCGACATAGGAAACCAGCCCTTCCTGATCATAAAGGCGTTGTGCCTGTGGCAGGCTCAGGAATACTGTCAAATCATCTTTGCCGCCGGTTTCTTCGAGCACACCCAACACTTTGATCTGGCTGCCGCGAATACGTATCTCGGCTCCTGGCAATAAGCCAAATTGTTCCGCCAGGATCGAGCCCAGCACGGCCCCCTCTGAATCATCCGCAGGGAAGTATCCTCCCTGGCCCAGCTTCCAGTTTTTGAACTTTATGGTTTCTTCGGGAAGCACGCCCATAACAGAAACAGGCCGGTTGTCGATCGCTGAGCGTTCAGCAAGATAAGGAATGGCTGTCATGCCTTCGATGGAACTGATTGACGCCACTTCATCACCAGTTATCGTTGTTGGCAGTTGTTCTCCTGTCAAAATGGAAACTTGTTCGTAGGCACAACTCCCTTTGGGTGTCACCACCAGGTTCGCACCAAGGGCTGCCGACTCACGTTCGATTTGAGATTTAAGACTGCCACCAAGGGCCATGAAGGTTACGAATGAGCCCATACCGATCATGATTCCAAGCAGCGTGAAGATAAACCGCCCCCTTCTTCGTACCAGGTTTTTGAAAACTAACTTCGAGGGAGTCATGACGCGCCCCCGAGCTTGTGGTTGCCTACAACCTGGAGCTGCTCTGCCTTCAGAAGATAGCCCCAATCTTCTTTAACGATAGAGCCTGACACCTTGACTTCATCCCCAATAACAACTTGTGAATTTATGATCTTCATCGCAAGCAGCGCCTTTTTGCAGTTCGGCGTCTTGCACTGCAACTCTTTTTTGTCCATGACTCCAACGATAGAAGGGTCTTCTTTAGAGAATGCGTAAACCACACCTTCCAGTGTTAAGACACCACTATAAGCACCTGGATCTGAAACTACGTCATTGATTTGATAGACTGCCCCATCGTTATTGCAGCCTGCGGTCACCATCAAAAAAGCGATGAGAAATACGACACCGATAGATTTTAATCTCGAAAGATTCATCATTATTTACTCCTGAAATAGTTTGAACGACCGAACGCTCCACAAGCAGACGCAATTAGACGCACGTCTCCCAATGGATTTCTTTTCGTACTCTTGATCTTATTGTGAATCAGACAAATTCAGGAGGGTAATCGATGGAACGGAGGTAGCCGGAGGGATGTTCTGCTAATAATAGCCACTTCTGCTGAAAGGAAATAACTGATGGTGCAGAATTTATAGGGGTGGACAGATGAATAGCGGAAAAGCAGCCGAGACAACCACAATCGACACACTCAGCTTCGTTCACTGGATTGGCCGGGGCTGACTCTTCGTCACAGCACTGCCCGGGTGTACCTTGATCGGCAAGCACGACCGATGAAGAGACGACCCCTGAAAACATAAAGATTGACAGCAGTAGTGTCATGGGAACGATATGTCGGCAGAATAAAGAAATCATCAACGCGATATTAATCTGGTCGCTAAATCAATGTCAACCCATTTAGTCATCAAACCATCAGAGGCTAAGAACCATTGCAATTTAAGCTGACTTGAGTAGTGCGTAAGTTGTTCCAGCAGGTCAACCATGTTGAGATCAGTCTATATTAGGTAGTGCCCTTAATTTCCCGCTAAAAACACACTTAAAAATTCTCAGAAGTCCTCTCGCATTGTTTTGATGATAAGAAGTGGCGTGTTTGAGGTGTTTACTAGAAACCCTGACTTCTAAAAATGTCGACAAGGTCTTTTTGATTTCGACTAAATCTAACACTGACTGTCAGATCAAACCCTTAGAAACACTCAACAGAGGTTGCTTTTCGACAATCCTTGTAAACGTAATTATCTTCAGCCAGAGAAATTCTTACCTATATTTGGAGCTTGTCAAGTACGCTTAAATTCAGGAGAGCAAGATTTTTGCCTTATTCACAAGCCGCTTTGATAGTGTCTTCAAGGGCATGGAATCGATGTTCCAGCAATGCCAATAGTGTTTTACAGAATCATGTGCTCTTTCATGAACCTCAACAACTTCGCCTTTTGATCGCAAGGTTTTACTTTGCCAATCAGGAACCATGCCGTAAGCGTAACCTAAACTAATCATCTTCATGAATTGATCATTTGAAGGAACGTAATGAATAGCTTTAACTTTAATAGCTTCGCCAAGGACTCTTTGTAGGATTTTATAGTGAAGCATGTCTTTGCGGGTAAACATGACCGCCGGAGCATTCTCAGCAGCAGAAACTGTCAATCCCTCCGGGAACCATTTCGAAATAAATTCTGGACGAGCCAGGAGGCGATATTTCATCGCCCCTAAAAAATCCACCTTGCACCCTTGCATTGGAGAGGCCAAGTCACTAATGCAGCCGACAACGACTCCGCCTCTAAGTAATTTGTGGGTTTGTTCCTGATCAT
>JAOUDB010000416.1 GCA_029859485.1 Desulfuromonadales bacterium
CTTCTCGACGACCTTGGCGCGTTTTATGCCGACTCGACCTTGTGGCGCCGACACCTGGGGAACATATCAAATCTTGATGCGCTCGGTCGACAGGGACGCAGGCTTTTAGCGGGTGACAACACAGAGATCGCTTTTGACGATGCCGGAGTGCTGATTCTTCTTGGCCAACTCCGTAAACCGGGCATGGAACTGGCCGATGCGCTTGGTTGGTACGATCATGTGCTGGTGGATGAGGCGCAGGATCTCTCGCTGGTCGAACTCCACGCCCTGATGTTTGCCACCACCCAGCGGCGAAGCCTGACGGTTTGCGCCGATGAAAAACAAAAAATTCTCGATTTTGTCGACTCGGCAGGATTCTCTGCTTTTCAGATGGAATTGCAGAATGCGGGGCTTTCTTCAGGAGAGCTGAATATCAGCTATCGCTCTACACGCCAAATTATGGCTTTGGCCTCGAGGGTCACCGGTCGACCCGTAGGTAAAGTTATCAACGAAGGGCCGGATCCGCGTTTTCATGACTTTGCCACTCAAGTCGATGCACTCAGCCAGTTGCGGCGATCAGTCGGGGTGTTGCTGGAACGCGAGAAAAGCAGTTTGACCGCGATCATCTGCCGGTTTAAGCATGAAGCCGAAACGGTTTACGCTGCTTTGAGAGAGTTGCGGGGAGTGCGGCTACAGACCGCAGATCTTTCTTTTGAACCGGGTATTCTCATCACCAATGCGCACCAGGTGAAAGGCCTGGAGTTCTCAGGGGTGATCCTCTGGAATCCGACGCAGAAGGCTTACCCGTTAACCGACCTGGGGAAAAACCTGCTCTATGTCGCTATCACCCGTGCCAGTGACCGCTTGGCCGTCTATCACAACGAACCTCTTTCACCACTTTTCTCTACCTAGCCATATCTGGTTTTTAAGAGGATTGTTCAATCATCAATAAGGTTTGTGCTGGTAGGCAAGGGTGGTCTCAGTGCCCTACAATTGCTACTATGATCCAATGTCTGTCTACTCAGGGCGGCAGTAAGGAGATAATCATGACCAGATTTGCCAAACTTGTCGTCTACGTAACCCTCTTCATCACCGCTGTTGGTTGTGCCAGCCTGGAGCCGGGCTTTGAAACACCGACTGTGGGGATCACCTCTTTTCGTGTCCTCCCTTCAGAAGGAGCGGTCCCTAAATTCGAAATTGGGTTGCATATCGTTAACCCGAACCGTTCTTCTCTCAAGCTCGATGGCCTTGTCTACTCTGTTACCCTTGAAGGGCACAAAGTTCTGACCGGGGTCTCAAACAACCTGCCAACGATTGAGGCCTATGGAGAAGGCGATGTTGTTCTAGTCGCGACTGCTGATCTTCTCAATAGCATCGGTTTGTTCGCTGGTTTGTTACAATCACAGCAGGAGACTTTTGATTATAAGCTTGATGCAAAACTCGATATTGGCAGCTTCCGGCCGAGGATTCATGTTGTTAAAGAAGGCAAGATTTCACTGCAGGGAGTTGCAAGACAGTAGAACTGAAAAAGGACCTGACGCGGAAGAGCTCAATACGAGATGATGCAGGAAAAGATAAGAAAGAGGTTTATATGGAAATCACAGAAATTCCCTTCGCAAGAACCATCGGCTTAAAAAAGTCTGATTCAGGGGTTCTTGAGCTGATCTTTGATGAAAGCCTCTACAACCACCTGCAAACGATTGCCGCGAGCGCCCAGTACTCTTTGGCAGAGTTGGCCGCTGGTGATTACATGCAACAGCTTTTCCCTGAACTGGTTGGTAAGGTTCTTCCTGTATTGAGAGATTCGCGTTTCAAGTTTAAAAGCCCCGCCCAAAGCAGCATTTCTGCATTCCCGGAAGTGTCCCAAAAGGCCGTCACTAAGTTTATGCAACATTTTGAGAAAAAAGGACGAGCTCTCATCGTCATTGAAGTCTCAGTCAAGGATGACGAGGGGAAGGTGACGAGCTCTGGTTGCTTTACATGGTATGTGCAAAGTCTTTGAGCTTTATGTGGACGAGCAGGGTGAAAAGGAAGCAAACATATGAAAACCTGCGAGGAATACGAAGGGTTTGAACTTGGGCCGATTCGACCACCAAGTGAAGCTAAAAGCTTGATGCTCAGAATTACCAGAAATTGCCCATGGAACAGTTGCACATTTTGTGGCCTGTACAAGGGGCAAAAATTCAGCATTCGGCCGGTAAGTCACATAATCAAAGACATCGATGTAATTCGATATTACGTCGACGAAATTCAAAAAATCATGGCTCAATCTGACGGAGCAGCGCATCATCAGTACATGAACCTTATGGCAGGGCAGCCAGAAAGCGACCGGATGGCTTTGCATGCTGCTTTGATCTGGGTCCAAGGGGGGATGCAATCGATCTTTCTACAGGACGCCAATACTCTGATTATTAAACCTGATGATCTTGTCGAAATTCTCAAGCATGTGCAGAAATCCTTTCCGCAGGTGGAGAGGATCACGTCTTACGCCCGTTCTCATACCATCGCCCGTATCAGTGATGACGATATGGCTTGTATCGCCGCTGCTGGCTTGAACAGGATTCACATCGGTATGGAGTCAGCTTGTGACGAGGTGCTCGATTTTGTGAAAAAAGGGGTTGATAAAAAGACGCACATTATTGCCGGCCAGAAAGTGAAACGTGCCGGCATTGAGCTTTCCGAATATTTCATGCCTGGCCTGGGAGGGGTGACATTATCAAGGGAAAATGCACTGGAAACAGCCGATGCCCTGAATCAGATCAATCCCGATTTTATCCGCATCCGGACTCTGGGACTTCCGGAAAATGTCGAGCTCTACAAAGATTTTCAGTCGGGGTCATTTATCAAACCGGGCGATCTGCCGATGGCTGAAGAACTCCTGCTGTTGCTGGACAACCTCAATGGCATTACCAGTACGGTCAAAAGTGATCATATCCTGAACCTGTTTCAGGAGGTGGAGGGGCGTTTGCCGGAAGACAAAGAGCGGATGACGGCACCCCTCAGAGCTTTTCTTGCGATGCCGCCTGAAGAACAGTTGATCTACATGGTTGGTAGACGTACGGGCATCTTCTCAAAACTAGAAGACCTGTACGATTCTGAGCTACGCAATCATGCTGAAAAAGCGCGTATCGCACATCGTGTCACCTTAGACAATGTCGATGATTTTACTTTAGAAATGATGAAACAGTTTATCTGAGTAAAGCGGTGACATATGACTAATGTGTCACCGCTTTATGTCAGTTTTCAGAAGACATGATCGCAG
>JAOUDB010000418.1 GCA_029859485.1 Desulfuromonadales bacterium
GTCTTACATTGTTTGGCGAGCAGAAAATTGAAAGGTATCGAAATTCCTGTAAATCTTGAGTTCTAAGAAAAAATTCAGTCAGGTAGGGAGTTTGAGACAGCCGAGTTAAGATTTACAATTTATCCTCTCACATTCTTTGGGTGGGTGTAAAATTAGTAGAAATGAAAAATCCTTGCGAACCATGACAAATAATAAATGGCCACTCGGAGTTGATCCAAGTGGCCATAATTTCGTTTATTAAAGCACTTACTGAATACCTCTATCAATAAGAAGCCGGTTTTCGTCTCAGAAGTCGTTATTTATGGGACGGTCAATTTTTGCATTCTACTTAATCGTAAAGAAGACCACTTGGCTTTTTGTGATCTATTGTTAAAGTTTACCAGCATCACATGGCGTCTGTTAACAGCATCGAATGACTCCGTTCTTTCTGTGTGAAGGCCGTATCGCAGGCCGGAATTGAGTTATGGCAGAACGAGTTGCCTCCCCCCTTTTTTATGGAAACAAGTATGCTATGGCACGATCCAAGAACAAGTGGCCCCTGATACTTGCAGCAAGAGACCATGCTGTCGGCGGGCCATTTGTGCGTTTCGTGGTTATGGCCGTATTACTCATAGGGGCTAGTGGCTGCTTGAGCAACTTCGGTGGGTTGAGGACCGATTACGCACAAGTGACTAGCCTGGAGGTCGAGCAGGAAGTCACGACAAAATCCCCTGCGCCCATGCATCAGGCACAGCTTCGTGAAGAGGTAGAACGCTTCGCTTATCGCTATGCTGGGCATCTCGTTCCATTGCTCGATTCGATTGAGGACGAATTGACCACACCCGAACAGCGCCTGAAGGTGCATAAGTGGAAGAGTGGATTTGTCTATTCGCTCGCTGAGATTGCACTTGGCTCGGACCCCGAGGTTAACCTGCTTGACATGGTGGTGCTCACAGCCCTGGTCAGGATGGTATCAGAGCGTCGGCTAGTGCCAGAGGTGTTTTCTGGAGACAAGGGACAAGAATGGCTTGTGGCGGTGAGGCAAAGCGAGAGAGAAATCTGGTTGGTCGCGGAAAAAGTTCTTGATCCTGAACAACAGACAGCACTGCGCGAACTCATTCGTGACTGGCAAACAAATAATCCAGAAGTAGATAATGTTACCACTGTGCGTTTTAGCAATTTCGCTTCTGAACTCGGTGCTGATAAGTTAGATCCACTAGTTCAACCCGGTGGATTCTTGCCTGAAGTCTCCGAGGCAACCCGCGCCGTCGATGAAATCAGGCGGACTACCGAGCGAATGATGTTTCTTGCCTTTCTCACCCCACGGTTAGCGCGTCTGGAATCGGAAAGCCTCCTATATGATCTCGCCACTCAACCAGAATTCAAAGAACATAGGACTAGCCTTAGGAATTTTTCGGAGGCAGCGGTGAAATTGGCCGGTGTCTCGGATAAGTTACCTGGCTTGATTGCCGCCGAGCGCCATGCGGCTGTAGATCAGGCTATAGACCGGCTTATCGATGAGCAAGAAAACTTTTTTGACGAGATAGATAAAAGAGAGACCTCTTTCAAAGATCTGCTAATCCAAATCCAAGACACTCTGGACGTCGGCGAAAGGCTCACTAGTAACGTCACCGAATCGATGCTCACGGTTGAATCCCTTGTAACCAGGTTGGAACTTGACAAACCAAGCTTGGAAAAAGAAGGGTTCCGCATTGAAAATTATCGGGATATGCTGACCGAAGCGAAGGTGGCCGCCATCGAGTTCAATAAAGTTGTTCAGTCCTTGGAACGGTTTTCCAACGCGGATTTGGACGAACAGGGCACACCACCTGTGGCTGGGGTACTGAATGAATTGGAACGGCGTATAGAGCGTTTGATTTGGTTGGAGTTCTTAGCTCTTGCAAGTCTAGTTCTGTTCACTGCTATCGTGGTGGTTGGCGCTTTATTGGCCTACCGGAGGTTTTTGCCACGGCTTACAAGTACCCGCTAACCTACTTAACTGACAGGAATTGAGGATATTGCAATTGGTCCTAGATTATTTCTGTAAACGGGCTAGGAAATCCTGTTTTCTAATAAACAAGAACTTGAGTTACTCCCAACGGCCCCACAATTGACGCATTTCAAGATTCCCACAAATCCTTTCACATTGTTTGGGAGCGTTCACGGTAGGTGTTTACTAGAAACCCTTCTATTTAAGAATGGATTTGTAGGAGATATAGCGTTCAACAGTGAGGAGGGGATATTTACTGAAATTCCTCTCACATTGTTTTGATGGGAACATTGGTCAGAAATCTGGAATTACTGGAAACCCTGACATTTAAGATGGGCCTTATAATCTTTGTGCTGAAAAACCTTGGCTTGTTTGCGTTGACATGAACAGCTGTGAGCGGAGTAGGGGCGGGATGGATCGTTGTGGTTGGCGGTATGGGCGTAAAAAGGGTTGAGGAAACCGAAAGTAGTCACGCAATAGTCACGGAGGCAATGTTTTCCCCGTAAAACACTAAGGCCACTCTGAAATGAGTGGCCTGAATGCAGGTAAACACTGGTCGGGATGACAAGATTTGAACTTGCGACCCCCTGCTCCCGAAGCAGGTGCGCTACCAGGCTGCGCTACATCCCGTTTCAGTCCTTGGTTATGCAGCGGGATTTTTATCATATAAGCGGATTGATTGGCAAGCCTTTTGGCGTAGCCGAGAGAGAACAACATCAGGCTGAATACGTTGAGTAACTGCCTTGATTAAAGATACACGACACCCTCACCTTGCGGTGGGGTGTCGTATTCTTTGTTCTTCAGAAGTTTAAGTGTTTGCTTCTTAAATCAGCTGCCAGTGTCGGCAGCATCCGTTGAAAATTCGTGACCACAGGCTGGGCACTTGACCTTCACACTATCGCTGCCACCCATCGATGCGCATGCTGATAGTGAAACGACCATTAAGACTGCAGAAAGAAGAAGTACAAGTTTTTTCATGGTGTGTCTCCTTTTATTGGATGTTATGGAGGTTAAGCATGCCCTTAAACATGCTAATTAATTCCTGTTTTATAAAAAAATATCATAACTCTGCCGATGGTCAAGTTTATATAAAGATTTAATTAAGATTATGGCTACGACGAGAATGGATAGTAACAGTCCACTGTAAGGAGAGGAGAAAGGTTCGGTAAAGATTCGGTAAAGATATGCTTTTTATACCAGTGCCTATAATTCGTTGGTTTGTGCTGGTGGTTTGTCTGATACACTCTTTGCTGTTGTGTGAAAT
>JAOUDB010000417.1 GCA_029859485.1 Desulfuromonadales bacterium
GACTTCGGTGTCTTCCTCGAGATCGAAGAAGGTATTGAAGGCTTGATCCATGTCTCTGAACTGAGCCAGGAAAAAGTGGAAAGCCCCAAGGATATTGCGAATGTTGGCGATGAGTTTGAAGCTGCCGTTCTCAATGTTGACACGGTGGATCGCAAGATCGCGCTCTCTGTCAAGCAACTGAACAGCCATAAAGATAAGGCAGAAGTCCAGGAGTTCCTCGGCGCACAGAAGCAGGCGACCTCAAACCTCGGTGCTCTTTTGCAGGGTGCCATGGATCGTAACGGCGAGGACTCACCCGAGTAATTCAGTTAAACCTTTAGCGCGTTTTCACTGTATGTGGAAACGCGCTTTTTTTAGGACAATCCATGAAGAAACGTCCCTTTCTGCTGGCATCAGCCCTTTTAGCAGGCATATTTGTTTTCTTCCTGGCCCTGGCGGTTACTGTCGCCAGTTTCATGGGACGTCCCGCTAACTTCGTGATTGGCGACAAGATAGGTGTTGTCGAAGTTTTTGGTGCTATTGCTGATTCTCGGCAAGTCATCGAACAGCTTCATGGCTTTCGTGATAACGACAACATCAAGGCCATTGTGCTCCGTATTGATTCTCCAGGAGGAGGCGTTGGTCCGTCCCAGGAAATCCATGACGAAGTGAAAGCCATCGATGCAACAAAACCTGTCATTGTTTCAATGGGTTCCGTTGCTGCTTCCGGTGGCTATTATATAGCGGCTTCTGCTCGTGAAATCGTTGCCAACCCTGGAACGATAACTGGCAGCATAGGCGTCATTATGGAGTTCACGAATTTTCAGGAGCTGCTTGATAAAATCGGTCTCAGCAGTGTCGTTGTAAAAAGTGGTGAATATAAAGATATTGGTTCGCCCTCTCGTGTGATGACGCCTCTGGAGCGTGAGATCCTTCAGGATTTGATCGACGATGTCCATAGCCAGTTCGTGGCTTCTGTCGCCGTGGGTCGCAAACTAGATGAAGAGGCCGTTCGCAAGATCGCTGACGGCAGAATCTTTTCCGGTCGCAGGGCCATGGATATGGGGCTCGTGGACCGGATGGGTAATCTTGATGTTGCCATTCGGCGTGCCGCCGAACTTGCCGGTATTGACGGTGAACCCAATGTCGTTTATCCTCCGGGTAAAAGTCCCAAGTTCATTGATCTTTTTATAGAAGAAGCAATACAAAAACTACAATTTGCCTTACAGAAACAACGTGCGGTAGGGCTGCAATATCTTTGGCCAGGATTTAATTAGGAGGTTTGCCATGACTAAGAGTGAGCTGATTGAACAACTGACAACTGAAAATGATGTGCTCAATAAGCGTGAGGCTGAACTGATTGTAAATTCAATCTTTGACAGTATCGGTGGTGCCTTGGTCGGAGGGGATCGCGTTGAGATTCGTGGTTTTGGTTCGTTTACAGTGCGTGAACGTGAAGCCCGTGAAGCTCGTAATCCTAAAAGCGGTGATATCGTGCAAATCTCTGCGAAGAAAACCCCTTTCTTTAAAACAGGTAAAGAGTTGCGTGAGCGGGTCAATATCTCCTGATTTGCATATTCCAGGCTTTAAATAGTTTATATGTCAACGCGGCCCCGTTTTTCAGATACGGGGCCGCGTTTGTTTGTAAATTTCGATAATGTTGAAGGTTAATAAAAACCTCCAGAATGCCGTTTTTATTCCTTTGAGAGAGCCTTTTAGAGTCGAATGATACCCAGGTTGGGTGCTTTAGGCTTCCCGCTCGTGGGCGGGCTTGCTCACAGCGACCCGACTTCGGGCAAAAAATCGTTCAGTTGGCCAGCACAGTCAGGGACATTTCGTACATTCCAGAGGTTGTCAAAGAACACCAAAACTTTCCTTTATGCTAGCACAGGTTTGTCTTCTGTCAACGAAAAGAACTTCGAAAAGAACTTCTATTTTTCAAACACTTTCAATTGTTATTTGATTATGCTAATCATAACGAGTTGTTAGCTATTCAATTATTTTCAAGTTTTTCTCTTCAATGATTCTACTCATATTATTGAGAGCCTGGTTACTTTTATCTTATGACCAATCAATACAAAACACCTAAGCCGGGTGCCTACCGATTTACGGTTGATGAGCAATATAATGGTCTGCGCCTCGATCATTATCTCGCAGAAGCGCACGAGGCCTTTTCACGAAGCCTGGCAAAACGCTTTATCGATATCGGAGGGGTGCACCTTGCCGGTCGCAGGATGCGCAGATGTAGTCAGACTGTCTCTACCGGTCAAGGTGTTGAAGTCTTTATAGACAGACAGCCTTTAGCGCCAATGAAGCTGGACCAGAGGCAGATCCTGTACCAGGATCAGGACCTGATTGTGATCGACAAGCCTGCCGGTATGGCAACCCAGCCGGCTCCATCACGATACCAGGGAACTGTGTACGCCGAACTGCAAAATCTTCTGCAGGAGCAGAAGAACAGTGGGCGGAAGCCGAGTATAGGAATGGTGCAACGCCTTGATCTTGACACCTCCGGGGTCATGGTGTTTTCGATTCACAAGCGTGCACACAAGAAGATGACCGAGGCTTTTCGTGGTCGTGATGTTGATAAAGTCTACTGGGCGCTGGTTGCAGGAAAACCTGAGACAAATGAGGGACACTTCTCCTCCCAGCTGGCGAAAAGGCGATCGACAAACCTTATGGTTTCTGTCGAACGGGGGGGCAAGCAGGCAGATACTCTTTATCGCACGCTGCAAAGTATGGAACAGGCTAGTCTGGTTGAAGTCATGCTGATAACAGGCCGGTCACATCAGATCCGGGCACATTTCTCTGAAGCCGGACTGCCTCTGTTGGGCGATACCGCTTATGGTGGACCGCAAACAATAAAGGGTGTTGATGTTCCTCGTCAGATGCTGCATTCCCGGGAGCTCTCTTTTAATCATCCTGTCACCGGAGAAAAAATGACCTTCACCGCACCATTGCCGAATGATTTCTCCTATATCCTCAAGCAACTGGATGTCTCCTTGAACGGTCTCAAAGGATAAGGTATTGTAACGCCGCTATGATGTCATTCCCACAAATTGATCCGATTATCTTTCAAATCGGCCCCCTTGCCATTCGCTGGTACGGCATGATGTATCTGCTCGGTTTTGGTGCTGCCTACCTGCTGATTACGCATCTGTCACGTATGCGCAATCTCGCCCTGAGCAAAGAGGGCGTCTCGGATTTACTCTTTTATGGTGTCATTGGCGTAGTCCTTGGTGGCCGTCTGGGTT
>JAOUDB010000419.1 GCA_029859485.1 Desulfuromonadales bacterium
TTCTTAGCCTGATGACATTTTTCCCGTTGGTGGGGATGTTGATTATCCTCTTCCTGCCTCGGGAAGCCGACCGACTGATCAAGACTGTTACATTGGTCGTAACGATCATCGTTTTCTTCATCAGTCTGCCGTTGGCGTTCGACGATGTTTTTGTCAGCTCGTCGGCGATGCACTATACAGAGTTTGCTAACTGGATCAGTATAGGCGACTACTTCCAGATGAATTACAATGTCGGTATCGACGGTATCAGTCTCTGGCTGGTCATGCTGACGACCTTCATTATGCCGATCGCCATTCTTTCGACCTGGCACGCGGTTGATAAGAACACCAAGGGCTTTATGGCTCTGGCACTTCTTCTTGAAACCGGCATGCTCGGCGCATTCATCTCACTTGACCTGTTCCTCTTCTATGTTTTCTGGGAGTTGATGCTGGTGCCGATGTACTTCATGATCGGTATCTGGGGGGGCAAGAACCGCATCTATGCCGCTGTTAAATTCTTTATCTTTACCGCAGTCGGTTCTCTCCTTATGCTGGTTGCTATCATCTATGTCTACTATTACTCGGTGCAGGCGGGTGTTCCTTTCGAAAATGGCTTTAGTATCGCTCATTTTGCTCAATTGGACATTCCTGCACATCTGCAGACCTGGCTTTTTGCTGCCTTTGCTTTCAGCTTTGCCATCAAGGTGCCAATGTTCCCGGTTCATACCTGGCTTCCTGATGCACATACCGAAGCGCCTACAGCCGGTTCCGTTATCTTGGCCGCTATCTTGTTGAAGATGGGTACTTACGGTTACGTTCGTTTCGCTATCCCACTTTTCCCGGTAGCAACGATGCAGTTCACCCCGTTCCTGGCTCTTCTGGCGGTTATCGGTATTATCTACGGCGCCCTCGTTGCCATGATGCAGGATGACGTCAAAAAGCTTGTTGCTTACTCTTCAGTGTCTCACCTCGGTTTTGTTATGCTGGGTGTCTTTGCCATGAACCTGCAAGGCCTCTCTGGTGGTTTGCTGCAGATGATCAATCACGGTATTTCTACCGGCGCACTCTTCCTTATCGTCGGTTTCATTTATGAACGCAGGCATACTCGCTTGATAGTCGATTTTGGCGGCTTGAGCAAAGTGATGCCGGTTTTCGCCACTATATTCCTGATTGTGACCTTCTCTTCGGTCGGCCTGCCGGGTACCAATGGTTTCGTCGGCGAGTTCCTGATCCTTGTTGGTGCTTTTGAAAGCGAGCTGCGTGTCTTCACTGTCTTTGCTACCACAGGCGTCATCCTAGCCGCTGTCTACATGCTCTGGATGTTCCAACGGGTCATGATGGGTAAGGTGACGAATCCAAAGAATGAAAACCTGAAAGATTTGTCAGCCCGTGAAGTTGTCATCATGATGCCTTTGCTGATCTTCATCTTCTGGATAGGTATTTACCCGAACACCTTCCTGGACAAGATGACCCCTGCTCTTGAAAACATGATCAAAGAAGTCAAGGGTAAGCAGCAAATCGCCATGATGGTCGAAGATATGGACCAAACCGTTACCCAAATTACGGTCAACGATTAAGCTATTTCTCTATAGCGTCTGAGGAGCCATTAAATGGAAAACCTGGTGCAAATCGCCCTGCAGAACGTCAACATGGCGGCCATTTTACCGTCACTGGTACTGACCTGCTTCGGCATGGGATTACTGCTGATTAACGTATTCCTGCCTCGTGGCACCACGCGGCATGCCGTCTGGATCAGTGTTATCAGCCTCGTGGTAACGGGCTTCTTCGTCTATACCGGTTGGGGAAATCCTCAATATGGTTTTAACGATGCTGTTGCAAATGATAATTATGCTGCCTTTTTCAGCATGATCTTCCTGTTTGCTGCAGGTCTAACGATTCTCGTGTCTGATGATTACCTGACGCGCGAAGGGTATCCTGTCAGCGAGTATTATCCGCTGATTCTCTTTGCCACAGCGGGAGCCATGTGGATGGCTTCAGGCACCGACATGTTGACGATCTTCCTCGGTCTGGAAGTTATGTCCGTTGCCCTTTATGTCCTGGCGGGTTTCTTTCGAGGTCAGTTACGCTCTAACGAAGCGGGCCTTAAGTACTTCCTGTTAGGCGCCTTTTCCACAGGCTTCCTGCTTTATGGTATCGCTCTTATTTATGGAGTTACTGGTTCTACAAAGTTGACAGAGATTGGTATTTACCTGAACGCTCATGGTTCTTTATTGGAAAATCCGATGACTCTGGCGGGCCTCGTCCTGCTCGCCACCGGCTTCCTTTTCAAGATAGCAGCAGCACCGTTTCATATGTGGACTCCTGACGTTTACGAAGGGGCTCCGACTCCCATTACTGCATTCATGAGCGCTGGCCCCAAGGCTGCTGCCTTTGCTGCTTTCCTGCGTATCATGGAATACTGCTTCTTCAGCCTTAAGCCTGAGTGGACAGCAATGCTCTGGGTCCTCGCTGTTCTGACCATGGTCATCGGTAACGTGATTGCCATTCGGCAGACCAACCTCAAGCGTATGCTCGCATATTCTTCGATCGCCCACGCTGGTTATGCTCTGGTTGGTTTGGTTGCAGCGAATGAAATTGGTTACTCAGGTATCCTCTTTTACATGCTCGCTTACACTTTCATGAACATAGGTGCCTTTGCTGTGCTGGTTCTGGCCGGCAAAAAAGGCGAAGAGAATCTGACGTTGGATGGTTTCTCAGGGTTCGGTCTTAAACGGCCTTTCCTGGGCGTCGCCATGACCGTCTTTCTCTTCTCTCTGATGGGTCTGCCCCCAACCGCCGGTTTCGCCGGTAAGTTCTACATCTTTGCTGGTGCTATTAAGGCGGGTTACATCTGGCTGGCCATTATCGGCGTCCTTAATTCAGCCGTATCGCTTTACTACTACCTTCGTATCATGGTCTACATGTACTTCCGTGATGCTGAGGAAGATTACGCATGGGTTTCCCTCCCTGCAGCAGCAGTGATTTCCATCGTTATCGCTTTGATTGGTGTTTTCTACCTCGGGATCATTCCTGGTGATGTTATGGAGTTGGCCAAGATGGCCATCTTCTAGATTTCTCCAAGATTCAATATCAAGGCTCCGATCAAATGATCGGAGCCTTTTTTGTTTGATTTGACTTTCTTTCTTAAAAGTCATTGGCGTTCTTCTTTTCGGAAAGTATTATTGACAGAGTAAAGTCTCAACAAATCTTCCGACGGGTGTTTATGTATTTCTCCGACCTGCAAAAATTTAT
>JAOUDB010000420.1 GCA_029859485.1 Desulfuromonadales bacterium
GCTTCACGCGCCGGCCCTAACATTCTTGATCTTTTCATTGCGTTTTTCGTTGGTATCAGTGCCGCATACGCGATTGCCCGTCCTAATCTTTCTGGTCCTCTGCCTGGTGCTGCAATCGCTGTTGCCCTGGTACCGCCAATAACCGTGACAGGTATAGCACTTGGGACTCTCAACTTAAAGTGGCAAAAGGTGCAGCTATTCTGTGTTCATTAATATTGAGCTAGAGAATCCATAACACTAACTAAGGAGGGTTTTATGAAGAAATCATACAAGTGGTTATCGCTAGTCACCCTGACCACGCTCTTTTCCATCGCTTTGATCAGCGGTGTGGCTTCAGCGGCACCTGATGCCACGGATGAAGCCGAACTGTGGGCAGACATCTCTGAAGAGATCAACGAGGCACCTGGTTATGAAGACGAAATACCTGCTGATCGCAAATGGGCGATCAGCATCGGTGTGGCCGCCGGCGTTTCGCCCGATTATGAAGGCTCGAACGATTACGGCTTCGGCATTGGCCCGAACATTTCTGCCTCCTGGCAGGATACGATCTTCTACAAGGGTAAATCGCTGGGTGCCAATCTTTTCCGGCAGGAAAACCTCAAAGCCGGCCTGATAGTGTCCCGGGCAACGAAGCGTAAGGAAGATGACAACGACAAACTGGAGGGCCTCGGTGACGTTGATAGCGGCATCGAGGTAGGTGGTTTTGTTTCTTACAAGATAAAACCGTGGCGTTTCAAGGCAGAGGCCCGACAGGAAGTCGATTCCGGTCACGAAGGTGCACTGGTGGAACTGAGCGCTGGTACAGATCTGCCGTTTACAAAACCACTGGTCTATGTAGAACTCGCTACAACTTGGGCAAGCGACGACTACATGGAGAGTTTTTTCGGCATTGATTCTCAACAATCCGCAAATTCTGGCCTCAAAAGGTACAACGCAAATGCCGGGATCAAGGATGCCAACATCAGCATCTCAGTCGGCTACCCGATCACTAATCGCTGGAAGATTGGCGCGATAATGGAGTACAAAAGATTGCTAGGCGATGCGGCTGACAGCCCCATCGTCGATGACAAGAATCAGTTTGTTGCCGGGATTGGCCTTTCATACCACATGGGCTCCAAGCATCTGCCGGATGACCTCAAGTAGAGTGATTTATCGTATATCCGAGCAAGGAGGTCAAATTGTTGGCATTTCAAAACAATTTTGCATCGATTACTGTCTTGATGATTTACTTCTCAATCGCGCTTCTCATCCCGACAGAGTCTTTATCAAAAGATACGCAGAAGCAACACCTGTTCAAGATCGAGCGCAACAAGAATGCCAACATTGTTCAATATGATGTTCAGTTGAAAGCAGATGGCAAGCTTGATCCCAAGAATCCTGTCGTTGCCTACTGGGTCAGACACGCAAAAGACGGGCAAAAGGAAGACCTCAGGTGGGTTGAGAAGAGCTTTGCTTACGGGTTTAAGACCAAATACAATGCCAAGATGAACACTGCTGACATTGATATGGTCGCCAAGATAAATCGCAAGATAAATGTCCAAGAGGTACAAGGGGAATACCGAGCAGAGACAATTATCGATGGCCAGTCTGCCTACCTAGAAAAGATTTTCATCAGTTCCAAAGGGAAAGGAATGTCCACCGAAATTATTTACATGGAGTTGTTTGGTAAAGACGTACAAACCGGAGAAGATCGTTACGAGAAGTTTAAACCTTAAAAAATCAAGGCTTCTGAGTTCCTCTGTTTCAGGAGTTTTTCATATTACCGAAAAAGTCTTTACTTCAAATTACGACTTCTGAGAAGAAAACGGGCTTCTTGTTGAACGCTATCAATAGGAGAATCTGTGATACGTCTTTGCACAGTTCTGTTTCGTGGGGTGTCGATTTAAAATTTACGGAACACCACGTATATTTTTGTTGAAGAATTCGATAAATTAAGAACCATCGAAGACTTGCTGTTACAAGTGGGTCTGAGATAGCCTCCTTCAGGCAAAACCCCTTTGCCCCATGGTCTCCCCCCTCCTGACTGTGGGGCTTTTTTTATTATTTGTCAGGAGTAGTAGGAACTTCGCGAATAAAGCCAAATTGAATGCATCAACTCAATTAGTATGGTCTTAAAATAAAGAAATACGGCGCCTGCCACGAGCGCCGTATTTCTTTTAAAGAGTTATGCATGAAGAAGATATTTTGATTATAGTTAGATTATTGCAATTGTCAAACACTGTTTTATAATAATTGAAATATCTGCTCATGCATTGAAATCGCTACCGATCTGACGCTCTTTAATCTGGAAAGTTATGGGCACTTGGAAACTGAGAGTCGTTCTTATTTATCACTATTTACAGTAAACATTACCCCCTCCCTTATTCTCAGGGTAGGGGCATTTCTATGAGTATTAATGCAACTCTTTCTTACCTTAACTGGGGATATCTAGTTTGCGGATGGCAAGGTGCAAAACCAGACACTGTCTGTCAGATCAAGTCCCGATTATTACAATTTAGTAGACGAAACGATGGCCACCAGGGTGCGACCCTTGGTGGCCATCATTAATTGGTCGGCACCAACAGGACTTTACTTGTCTGTAATTATAAACCCCATATTACCAATCATTACTTTCTCGTTCTTGTCACCCAACCAGAGTCGAACAGAACGCTCCCCGACCAGTTCAAATCTCATGCTTTCGTCTTCAATAGTAGCGACCTTGTTTCCCGCTTCGGTATAAACCTCAACGACTCGGTGCGTACCGATCGTGTCGGCCTTCAGGTCATAGGCCTTCTGTTGGGCGCTCTCACAGCCAACTAAGAGCATGAGCATAACAAAAAAGCAAACTACCAATAATCTCTTCATGGATTTCCCCTTTCTATTGATCGAGTCAGGTTTTAACCTACCACAAAGTGAATCAACAGTTTGTTAAAGAAACCATGTGGATTGCCTGGAACCTTTCTTGCGTTGCAGGGTTTATAGCCGTTTATGGCTACATGGTTTTTGTTGAAACAACTTGTAGGACAACCAGCCTTTGGTCTCTTCTGTTGATGCTGTTGATCTTCTTATTTCAAGTTAATACTGCTATATTTTCCGGGAGAGTGTTTATGAAAATTTCAATACGTTTAGTTCTTACATCGTAATCCCACATGCGTAAGCTTGTGGATGGAAGTACCCGCTGCTCAAGACGCCAGCGGGCGAGCAAAGCTTGGCCTTTATGATGCCATGGGCGTAAGCCCGTGGTAGTTCAC
>JAOUDB010000421.1 GCA_029859485.1 Desulfuromonadales bacterium
AAATGTGGTCACCCAGAGTACAAGCCAATTCTCAACGAGTACCTGGACATGGCAACTAAAACCTGTATCGCAAAGGGTGTCGGCCACGAGCCTCAGCTTTTTGATCGCGCCTTCAAGATGCAGCAGAACATGGCCGAGAATGGCACCATGCGCATCAAGAACTGGGACATCAAAATCGATCTCTGCGAATAGGTTTCGACTGTCTCATAGCAGTATCATCAAAGCCCCGCCAGTTATCCGGCGGGGCTTTTCTTTTTGCGAAAATCTCCGTAACCCACAGCCCGGGCCACCCCCATCAATCAAGGCCTACATTACCGCAATCAATATGCCCTTCACTATCACTGTACAACTTTTGACACATCCTATTTCACACCTTAAGTAAGAGGGAGGAGCACTCTTTTTCTCTTTAATCACATCGCCTTAACTTTAGGCATTTTATTGTTTCTCCGATACTAGCAAAACCAAAGCAACCTGATGACGCAGAACCAAGGGGATTAAAATAAAAAGAGTTTTCGGTTAGCCTAACCACCGAAGAGAAGGGGTTAACCAGTTTATGGATGTAATGTTTCGTCATTAAACTTGGTAACGCCCGGCTTCGAATTAAGGACGCAGCGAATTGGATAACTAGATAATAGGCTTCGGGCTTTTGGAAAACTAAAACTTCAAAATCGAGTAGGGTGAGGCGAACCGATCAAGCTCGCCTCATCCCTCTCACAGAACCGTACGTACGGGCCTCGTATACGGCTCCTGTCTATTCTTCCCTCAGAAGTTCTGAGGCAGGTATCCGGTTTGCACTGTAGTTAATTCAAAGAGACCCAATTCCCGCAAATAGCTGCCAGGAATGGCATGGCTGGCCAGATTGCTAGCCGAGTTGCGCCACGAGTTCATTTTTATCGCTTTAAACTCGCCCTGATAACCCAACTGCCTGAGTCTGCGGTGAAGCCGTTTGGATCTTTTCCACAGACAAAGTTGTTTGGCTCGCAAGCGCCTTCTGACCCACTGTGCCAACACTTTGAACTCTCCTTGACAATTCGCTACGCGGAAGTAATTGGCAAAGCCTCGAACAACCGGACTCAGATCAGATATGACCTGTTTCAGATTGACCGGAGAGTTGCGTCGGGTGATTCGCCTTACTTTGTCCTTAAACTCTCGAACCTTCTCGCGCTTGATCCGGGTGTAACCCGTATGGATCTCAACTCCGAGATAGTTTACGCCCGTAAAACTATGGACGACATGGCTCTTTTGTTCATTGACGGTGAGGAGAAGCGTCCCTTCCAGATAGTTCCTTGCCACGTTAAGTGCATTATGTGCTGCGCTCTTTGATCGGGTGAGAATCAGGATATCATCCGCAAAGCGAACGATTCGATATCCTCGCCCTTTCATGAACTGATCGAAGGCGTCAAGATAGACATTGGCAATGAGAGGACTGATCACCCCGCCTTGGGGGCTACCTGTCTCACTTGCTTGCCAACCTTCTCCAGTCATCACTCCACCCTGTAGAAACATCCGTACCAATTCCAGAATACTTCCATCGGCAATCTTCCGGCGAAAGCTCTTCAGGATCAGAGCATGATTCAAGGTGTCGAAACACCGAGACACATCCATGTCCGCAACCCATTTGAGCCCGTACAGCCGAATGAACTGGCTGGCCTTGGCAACCGCCTGATGCGGGCTTCTGCCGGGCCGATAGCCATAGCTTGACGGATGAAATTCCGGGTCGAATATCGGCTGCAAAATATTCAGCAGAGCTTGTTGTACAACCCGGTCACGAACTGTGGGAATGCCGAGTAACCGTTTACCTCCGCCAGGTTTGGGTATTTCTACCCGTTTAACCGGCTGAGGATGGTAACTCTTCTGCCGCAACTCGTGCTCAAGCAAGGCGATCTCTTTAGATAAATGTTCAGCAAAACCCTCGATGGACTGCCCGTCGACTCCGGGTGCCCCTTTGTTGGATTTGACCTTGGCAAATGCCTGAAGCAGTCCCTTCTCATACAGCATGCGGTCATAGAGACTGTGGTAAATCTTCGCCATACCTGTTCCTGCGTTTCCTTCTCCCTGCCCTGCTCGTCTCGCCTCCGATCTTGGCCGGGGAGCCATCGCCTTCTATCCCAAAGGGCAATCTACGACAGCCTGTCCCGGTTACTTCAGATGGACGACCATTATCCGCAGAGGGTCTCTTACAACCGACCGCAGATAGCGTGTCCCGCCCCGTCGGACGGCTTGTGTCCGGCTCAACGTTCAAGAGCTGGTTCCGAAAACCTTCGAATAAACTTCCTCCCTTCGCACTCCGCTGCGGCTTTTGGCTCACAACGAACCCCGTCGACCAAGCGACAGGTCATCCCGGTTTTACCCTCCAGACTGTTACCAGCTTTCACAGGCCGGGACTTCATCACTACTACGGATTCATCTGCCACCTCACACCGCGTCGTTCGACCTCGGGTTGCCCCTTGTGCCTCCCTTATCCAATACCCGACCACTCAGACATTGAAACGATGCAAGGCTTCCCCAGTTACCTCGGACTCCCTGTGAACTACCCCATCCTCAATCACGCTACGGGTCTGACCAGGTATCGGGCTTCGCGCTATTTGGCACGCTTACCCACCCGCTACGCCGAATCTGGTTCGCTTTCGCTATGTGCAGTTCACTTCCTATCGCTTCCTTCAGACCCTGCCGTTACCAGCAACGCCCTTGCGATTCGAATTGACTTCCCCCTGGTCGGGGCGACGTCTGTTTCTTTCAACAGACCGGGGTTGCCCGCTACGCTGGGCAAACCAAAAAGGCCTCAACACTATATAGTGCTGAGGCCTTTCTTTAAATGGCGCGCCGCGGAAGATTCGAACTCCCGACCTTCTGATCCAGTAGTTATAATTCTAACAATTCAATCAACTGGTCAGTGGATAAGTTCATTTTGTCATCAAGACGATTCCAGTAATCAAGCATTCGTCGATATTGCTCAAGTGTCGGAGTGTGACTATTGAAACTTTGGTAATTATCACCGTCTCTAAATTCATCGAAACGTCCCAGTTCACAAATAAGGTACTGCACATATGAAAACTGCTTCACTTCATTATTTTCATCAAAGCCTTTAAACTTCAGCCAGCGCATGTCTATACCTTTAGGATTTTCAATGCGATCGTATGAAAAGGTGATTAACCGGTACATGTTAAGAATTTCAAGCACCTCCCGACATTCTTCTTCAGTCATTTCTTCATAGAAATGTTCGACAAGG
>JAOUDB010000046.1 GCA_029859485.1 Desulfuromonadales bacterium
TTTAGCCTGTCGGACACCCAATGAACTGGTTGCCAGAACTTTGATAAATTATACAACATTTACGGGTAACCGAGCGTTTCGCAAAATTACACCTACTGTACTAATATAAAGGGAACTGTCACTGGTTCCCGGTTGGAGACGATTGGTTTGGATTATGGGGTGGGTGCAGAACAACGACCTGTAATCAAAAAACATATTTCCTGCAAAACGTCATTTTCTGATCTTGGAACCTCATTTTTGATGATAAATCACATCTTTAGCTGATAAATCCATGGTAATCTTTGTCAATTAGAATGATGCACACAAAGGTTTAAAATAATGTCACAGACTAATCGAAACGAACCGTGCCCTTGTGGCAGCGGCAAGAAATACAAAAAATGTTGTTTAGGGCAGCAAGAACCTGCTTCTCAAACTTCTTCTGCGGTGTCTGCTGAGTTACAGCAGGCAATGGCTGGGCATGAATTTACTTCTTTAGAAGAGGCTCAGGCTTTTGCCGACAAAATCATAGAACAGCGTAATCAGACTCCTTTTGATGATTTTCACGGACTGTCACCTGAGCAGATGTATCATGTCCTGAATTTCCCATTTTCTGCGCCGCATTTGGTTTCTTTTCCAGAAAAACTTGGCTGCTTACCAGACGCACCGATCCTGACTTTATTTGCTTTGCTGGTAGAGGCAATAGGTGAGAAGGGCTTGAAGCCGACTGCTAAAGGCAATTTGCCCCGTAACTTATGCCGTGAGGTAGCCCAGCGCTATTGGGATAAGAAGACATACGATGAGCGAAATCGTTATGGCCAGATCAATAAAGAGGAAGAGTTTTTTGACCTGCACGTTACTCGCGTGGTGGCCGAACTGGCTGGATTGATTCGCAAGTACAAGGGGCGTTTTATCCTCAGTCGTGAGTGTCGTAAACTTCTCGCAACTGAAGGTTTACAGGTTATTTATCCACGATTATTGCGAACCTATGTCGAGCAGTTTAATTGGAGCTACAGGGATGCTTTTGCCGAGGCCCCTTTTGTCCAACATGCCTTCCTCTTCACTTTGTATATGTTGAGCCGCTACGGTGTCGAATGGCATCCTTCTGATTTCTATGAAGATAATTTTCTGAAGGCTTTCCCTTCGGCACTTGATGAAATAGAACCCATGGCATCTTATGTTGAAGGTTTTTCCCCGGACTGGCAGGCTCGCATGTGTTACACCATGCGCACAATTGTCGATTTTGCAGGTTTTCTGGGCCTGGCAAAAGTTGATAAAAAGGATGAAGAAAAGCCGATAGGCTATGGTTACATGGTCAAAAAATTGCCTTTGCTGGATGTCGCTGTATGTTGGAGCCTTCCGACGAGATGAAAGTTGTGAGATCGGTGGCACATTAGTAATGTGTCACCGAATTCCGGTGCGTACAAAATCAGGAAACTGCCTTGGCGTGAGGGGCACGACTAAAGTCGTGTCCCTTGTTGGTTCGGCCTGATAGGTTGTTTTTATGCGTTTGTCACAAGAATCGGGGCACAGAACACCTTTCCTGAGGGTGAACTTTAAAAACGCCAAAAAGCCAAACGTGTTACTCTGCAAATTGTTCTGTGTCGGGCCAGCTTTCTAAGGGTGGCGCAGAAGACAGATATTACGAGCAAGGGCGTGAGCCTGTAAAAGCTCCAACTAAAAGCATGATAGACAAATATGTCGGCCTGAAATAAGCATGATTTCAGGCCGTTATTTATGCGTTGCGCAGGCGGATCCTGTTGATCAGACAGCCTCTTGCGTAGCAAAACCGGAGAGAAGAGTATTTAATGAAAGTCCCAAAAAGGTTAGAACCCCTGCTTCAGGATGGACTGATCGACGAGGTTCTTGGTCAATTGATGAGCGGCAAAGAGTCCGAGGTGTTCCTGGTGCGTTGTGGTCGCGAAACCCGATGCGCCAAAGTTTACAAAGAGATCCAGCATCGCAGTTTTCACAAGCAGACGCAGTACACGGAAGGGCGTAAGGTTCGTAACAGTCGCCGCAGTCGCGCCATGGGAAAACACTCGCGGTTCGGACGCAAGGAGCAAGAAGAGGTCTGGCAAAACGCCGAGGGGGATGCCCTTCGTGATTTGGCCGCCGCCGGGGTGCGTGTACCCGCATCCTATGGCTTTTCTGAAGGGGTCCTGATCATGGAGCTGGTCGTTGATGGTGACGGCGCTGTTGCCCCACGCCTCAACGACCTGGGCCTGTCAGAAACGCTGGCCCGCGAGTACCATCATTTACTGATCGACCAGGTCGTGCTCATGCTGTGCGCCGGACTCATTCACGGCGACCTCTCCGAATTCAATATACTGCTCGCCGGCGACGGGCCGGTGATCATCGACCTCCCCCAGGTCATCGACGCCGCCGCCAACAACAACGCCAAGCGGCTCTTCACGCGGGACGTCGACAACCTCGCCACCTATTTCGGAAAGTTCGCGCCCGAGCTCCTCGCAACGGACTTTGCCGCGGAGATCTGGCACCTCTACGAAACCGGCGACCTGCAGCCGGGAATGCCCTTGTCCGGTCAGTTTAAACCCATTGAGACAGCGGTCGACGAAGGCCTCATCATACGGGAGATCGACGACGCCCGCGAAGAGGCCATGGCCAGGTTTTGAAGCGCGGCAAGCAGGCGCGAGACTAACGGGGTCAGCCCTCGACAGGGGACAGCCAAACTCGCTAAACAATAAGGCCGCCATCAATTGAGATGGAGGCCTTCGTTATTCAAAGTGTCCCTTCGCACCGGCATTGCTTTGAGGTCGCATTGAGATAAAATAGTATCAAAGGGCAGTGACAACCGAAGAATGGAGGTCAAAATGATGCGATTAGAGTTGAGTGATACAGAAGAAAAAGTTTTGGCTGATGCTCTGGACTCGAATCTTGGCAGGTTGCAAGATGAAATCTCCCATACCGATTCGCACGATTATCGTGTGTTTCTCAAAGAGCGCAAAGAGATTCTGATCAAGCTGCGAGAAAAGCTGCATTAACAATGATTGCAGAGATCGGGTGGCTGACAGCCCACTTGATTGAGCAATGAGTTGCCAGTTTCGTAGCGACCGATAACCGGGGAGTTTCTGTGAGCCTGGGACACAAGATTTGTGTGTCCCCGATCTCTGCCTCCAAAGTTACCAACCTTTATCTGCCTCTGTCATCCTCATCCTGAGACAACAACACGTATTCATTGATTAAAAAGAACCGTTGTTTGCGGTTGGGTCTATGCAATCCTTTGCTTTCATGGCAACATGGGTTTGAAACCATGTCATCCAAAAGCATGAGGCCTCCATGAGTTCTTCTCAGCCCCCCATAAGCAGCGACGTCGCCAAAACGGTCTTGCTGCTTATCCAGGCATTCCTGAAGTCAGGCTACTACCAGCCGGGCCATCCTGAAACGGATAAAGCGCGTGAGGGTCTCTATGAGGCTGTGACCTCGATGTTTTACAGCCATCCCGAAATCACCTTCCTGGCCAATACCGAAGAAGAAAAAGAGGAAGTCCTGGTCGGTGGGGTCGCGCACGATTACCTGTCGATGCGCAGGGTCATGGCGCGCAACATGGCCGACATGTTCCTGCCCAAACTGCTTGACTTTTTCCGGCGCAAGAGCCTTTCTTCTTTCTCGCTGCGGCACGGCATTACCCGCTACGAATTTGACTCCTTTGTCGACATCATGACCCAGTCCGGCTGGCTCGAAGACGCCCGTGTAGACGCCTGCGAAAGGATGTCTAAGGCGCTGGTGGCCAAAGAGATCGTCAATGTTTCGGTGGTCTTCCTTGATGACCTGGTTGGCCATGGGCGGCAGCTCCCCTGGCGGGTTGTAGCGACCTTGTCACGGCTCAGGCGCGACTTGAACATGTTGCCCCTCTATCGTCACTTTGACGCTGAGGAGATCAGCCGGGTGCGGCAGCAGGTGTTCCAGGAGATTGTTGCACCGCTCTCTGATGTGATGCTGATTCGCGATCTGCTGATCAATGTCGACCTGATCGTCGAAACCCTTCATGATTTCGACCGCGACACACTGGTCCTGACGATCCTTGACCATCTTTCCCCAGCTTTTCTGCCTGTCGTCTGTAACCTTGTGGTCAAAGAACTCGCTGACCTGATGAGCGCGTATGAGAAGAACAATGACGATACGGCATTGCGTGACAGGGTCGAGAACGTCCGCTGGGTGACGCGCCGCCTGGGTGAAACGATGATCGAGGACGAGGCCGCCGATGCGGCCCTGTTCCATGCGCTGGTCAATTGCAAGGTCTACGTCTACGAGGAGATTCCGCCGGAGCTGCGGGAAAAGATCTCTGAACTGCAGGCTGTTAACCGGCTGCTCGAAAACCATCAGAAGTACTTCACAGAGATCGAGCAGATCCAGTCGCCGAAGATGCTGGAGAACCGTCTCTGGCTCCTGCTGGAGATGTTGCCGGAGCTGATACGCCAAGGCCACGATCTCGTTGCCCGGCAGGTGGTGGCTTTCGCTGGCCGCTACGGTCCGACATTTGACGTGAGTAACCGTCCACTCCTCCTTGAACGACTACGTCGCTGTATCACTCTGAGGGCCCAGGAAGAGGGGCGGGAGGGTATTGGCGAGATGCTCATAACCATCGCCACCCTCGATCGCACTGGCCTGCAGATCCTGGTCTCCCTAGCCGATAACGACAACCGCTCCTTGCGGCGACTCGGCCTGGAAGCGCTGGCGCAGAGGGGGCAGGCTGCTGTTCCGGTTCTCTTTGAGGCTCTCAAGGAGAAGCAAGGCTGGCATTTCTTGCGCAATATGCTGGTGCTGCTGAGCAGGATCGGTGCGGGCGGACCCAAGGTGGAAAAGCTGTTTCAACGTTGTCTGGTGCATCCGCAGGCTCATATTCGCATTGAGTCGGTCCAGGCCTTGGCGAAACTCTCCGGGCCGGCAGGTGAGGGCGCGGTTGCCGGACTCCTCGATGACAAAGAATCCGATGTTCGCCAGCGTGCCGTTGGCGCCCTGGCTGTGACAGGTATCAACCTGCCTGCGACGATCGGCCGCCTGGCAGAGCTGCTGCAAGATGGCAAGAACGATGGTGAAGCAATGGCACTGCAGGTGGTTAGCACCCTCAACAAGCTGAAGCCGCTGCCCTTTACAGAGTCCGGCGTTGAAGAAGCGCTGCTCGATCTCGCTCGCCCGAAGCGACGTTTCGGATTTGGGGGGAAGGAATCAGCACTCTCCGGTCACCTGCGAGAAGGGGCTATACAGTCCCTCGGTTACGTGGGTACGGAAAAGTGTAAGAGTGTGCTTCTGAAGTGCAGCAAAGAGCCTGGGAAAGTGGCCACCATCGCCAAAGAAGCGCTGGCCAGGGTCGAGAGCCATCCATCGTAAACAAGACCGGAAAACGGGGACAATTTGTGTGCCCCCGTTTTCCAAGTGAAGACTAACGACTCTGTTCAAAAATGTAGCTCACTGCAGCTTTGACCTCGTCATCGCTCAAACTGGCGTTACCGCCTTTGGCCGGCATCGCCCCTTTGCCTTTGATGACCGATTCCACCATGTGGTCCAGGCCATGCTCGATATGGGCGCTCCAGGCCTCCTTGTCGCCTATCTTCTGTGCACCGACGAGCCCTGTAGCGTGGCAGGCGGCGCAGGTCTGTTCGTAAACTATCTTACCCGTCGCAAGCGTCTCCTCGCTGAAGGTCGCCGGCGTCGTGCCGTGATGCATTTCATCCATTTTCTCGTGAGCCGCGTCCATCGCCTTATGGGCTTCTGCCTGGGCATGTTCCATAGATTTGTGCGATTCTTCTTTGATATGCTCCATCACTTTTTCGGTTTTCTCCTCGGCCGTCTCCACCGCTGAGGCGACGTCCTCCTTGGCCTCTTTCATGACCTTTGGCGGAGCCTCTTTTGCAACCGTTTGAGACTCCTCCTGACAAGCGCTGGTGAACAACATTGTCAAGGTCAATGCAATCAAGATTGATAGATAGCGCATGGTCTTCTCCTTTGGCAGCTCCAGTACGGGATCCCAAAACACATGAATTTTGGGCTGCGTAAGCAATGTGTCCTAAGTGGATTAACTTTGTGTGAGAAGTATACTGCGACAAACCCTTTCTTCAAGATAGAGACGGATCAGCATGTCAGAGACGAGGAATGGGCGGATATATATCGGGGAACACTCAAACGGATATATATCGGGGAACACTCAAAAGAGAGTGCCCCTTCACGTCTCCCCATTGACCCATATTATAAAATGGTCATCGTTAAATAGTGACTGACGGTAAACAGATGGTATCATTGGATTCAATCGAAGCATTAACACTGACCCTGTAATGATTGCGGAGGAACAAAATGCCCCATGTTGTTTTGGAAAACATCAATTCGGTCGCAGAGGTTTTAGAGAGCATTGTTCCGTTTACAACCAGGATCGATGGGGGCATTCTCAAAGTGACAGACACCTACATAAATTCTGGCCAAAACAAAGTGCTTGTAGAATCTCTGGCCATTGAAAACAACACCAATCAGAGTTTCTTTGTTGAACTGTCACAAAAAAAAGCGAGTCTGACGGTCAGGCTTCTGCCACTCACGGATCCGGCAAAAACCCCTGGGGTGAAAATGATCATGGCGACGCTTGCCAAGCAGATTAAAGATTCCAATCCAGATGTTCGTTATGGGAAAACCAACTTGCAAGATTTTCTTATTGAGTAGTACTTAAGATGCTGATTTGTAGACATAAATGCCTATTGATTACCCTCCTTTGCTGTGCCCTTGTCTCTACGTCCTGCGCGGCGGAGAAGGCGGCGAGCCCGGTGTTGCCCGAGACCGGGTTAAAAGCTTGCCCGGATTCGCCCAACTGCGTCTCCAGTGATGATCAAGACGAGAAACACCATATTGCTCCACTGACGTTTTCGTTGCCTGTTGCAGACGCCTGGACAGTGCTGAAGGCCCAGGTTGTAAAACTGCCGCGCACGCGCGTTGTCGCTGAAAAACCTGGCTATCTTCACGTGGAGTGCCGCAGTGCGGTGTTTGGGTTTGTTGATGACCTGGAGTTCCAACTACGCTCTGAGCAAGGCGTTATTGCCGTACGATCCGCTGCGCGAACCGGGTATTACGATTTTGGTGCCAATCGGCAGCGCGTCGAAGATCTGCGCGCTGCACTCCTTCATGTGGAAACGTCGCCATGAGTGCTGAATCGGCGCACATAACACCTATGCTGATGGCCGCTAAAGCTCATTCTCGATAAGCGCTGAAGTTGCTTGTACAGCTATCAGCATTAAGGCATCATAAGCCCATGCCGAAAACAGCCTTTCATGCCATCGAAAACAGTATCAGCTCCTTCCTCGGCGGGGCCGGAGTCTCTCTGGTCGAAGTCAAGAAGGGGGAAGAGGTCCCCGAAGCGGAAGACCGCCGCGAAATTCTGGTGCCGTTGCAGTTTGACGATGCTCCCTTTTTGTTCAGGGCCATTCGGGACAAACTGGCTTTCACCACCACCGAGATCAGTTTTGTCCAGGAGTTGCTTGCTGCCTTCGAAGGGCTTTACGGCGGCTTCTCTGCGAAGGGGTACGCTGCGCACTTTCGCACCGCCTTACTGACCTCACTCACCGACATAGCCGTGGCCCGCTACCTGCGTGGTGATCGTAAAGGTGTTTTCTGGCCGGTAGAGAGCTTGATCCAACTGCTGAAAAACCTATCCTATCAGCGCTATGAGGGAACCCCGGCGACGACCGGGTTTCTGGTTTATCGCTCTCAGCTCGACGATTTTATCGACTCGCTCAAGATCTCTCCCTACAACTGGTTCGATCTGGGTAAAGAGCGTCAACGCATTAATGCCGATTTTTTCCGTAACCCGCTGACCTACCGTTTCGTTGACGGCCTGCGGGCTCTCTTTGTTTGCGACATCCAAATGAATGTTAAGGGAACCATACAAACCGGCTCGCCGCGTCCGCGCAAGTCAGATGAACAGCTGGCCTGGAGTGATACCCAGGCCCTGCTCGGCAAGGCCGGAGAGGCGGCTTTTGCGATCTTTGTCAACGAGGTTTCGGAAGTCGAGGTCGTGCTTGATGGCGGGCGATTCCTGGTCTGGCGCAAGGGTGCCTGGGGGGTCTACGATCCTGATATCTTCCGTGAGTTTTTTGTCGGCAAGTTGGACAAACGCTCGGTCGATGATCTGGTTGGAACTATCTATGCCTTGTCGAAGTCGAGACACGGCACGGTGGTGCTGATCGCCGATGACGGGACCGATCTTGACGCCTTGCGTATGGGTTCGGTCGGCGGACGGGATTCTTTGAGTCGGGCGCTGGTGGAACATGTGCGCGGCAGCAGGCTGGGGGTTCTAAAACGCTCTGGCGAGTTAAACCGAATCCTCTCCTCCGACGGACTGACGGTGATCAACCGCAAGGGAGAACTGCTTGATACCGGGGTTATCGTCGATACCTCGCAGGTCAAGGGCCTGGTCACCGGCGGCGGCCGCACCACAGCCGCAAATGCGGCCTCACACTTTGGCCAGGTGGTCAAGGTCTCTGAAGACGGCCCGGTGGAACTTTATCGTGCCGGAAAGCGGCTCTATCGCTTCGGTTGAAAGCACACGGCATCGATCTTCAGATCGGCAAAGCCAAGGTCAAGCGTGAGGATTGTATTCTGTGCAGTTACTGCGCGGCGGCTTGCCCTGATTTCATCATCCGGGTTGTTTAGAGGCTAGGGCGTGACCAGAAGTGTCCTTCTATTGTCCCCCATTTGTGTTATGGTGCAAATATGTGTGGACGTATCTCAACAGCAGGCCTATCAGCAGACTCCTTAAAGACTCACTTCGGTGTAGACAGTGCATTTCCTTTTACACTGAGCTACAACATTGCGCCGACACTCCAGATCCCCGCTATCATAGAACAAGACAATGTACGAAAACTTAAAGCTTTCAGCTGGGGACTCATCCCTCACTGGGTCAAAGATATAAACATCATAACCGCTGCCTTTAATGCCCGTGCAGAAACTGTCGCACACAAGCCACTCTTTCGCGACGCAATCAAATCCAAAAGATGCTTGGTCCTTGCCAGCGGCTTTTACGAATGGCAGAAGCAGGGTGGCAAGAAGCAAGCCTACTACATCTATAGAGCAGATAAGCGACCTCTCGCCTTTGCCGGCCTGTGGGATCTCTGGGAAAACAATATTACCGGTGATGCTATAGAGAGTTGCACGATCATCACGACCTCCGCTACGCACCAGATGGCAAAAATCCATGAGCGTATGCCCGTTGTTCTAGAGAGTGATAACTTTGATGCCTGGCTTGATCCTGACTTTAACGATACAGACGTATTGCAGGATGTCTTGATTGCACCCAGGGACGATGTGCTGGAGATGCATCCGGTGTCGACTTATGTGAATAATTCAAGGAATGATGGAGAGGCGTGTATAGAGCGTCTCTAGGGCCGGGGGAACCGGAAAACATGATCCTTGTTCTCATGGCGCAACTCTAAACACATTAATTTGAGCTGGAATCGGGTAGGAGGCGGGGTTGCCCCGCCGTCCTCCCACACCACCGTACGAACGGTTCCGTATGCGGCGGTTCCTGATTTGCGTCTGCATTATCAACCAACAATGCCTGATGTCCTATAAGCCCCCAGCTTTACCTCACGACTTCCGGTCGCTACTTCCAGCTTTTAGGCCCTCTTGCGAGGCATCTGCTCAAAACGTTCAGAATAAGCTCTGCATATCAGGTTCAGCCCTTCGCTGTGGTAGTTAGGACAGCGACTATGGCGTCTGCTGACTTCTGTCAGCCCATCGATGTACCTTACGATGCCTCTAGCTCAAGGCAGACCGACAGAGCTCCCAGGGTAATTCACACGACCTTCCTTCCATATACCCGCCGCATTTACAGCACCACCCTCCCGGGTGACCATTGGGCTTTGAAAATATTGGCCTTCTCGCCGGGATGGAACTGCATCATATGCGATTTCTGTTCGTCGGGCCGGGATTTTGCCTGCGGCTTCCTTCAGATTCTACCTCGCGGTAGACACCCTTATCGTCCGGTTAACGGTTCCCGTGATCAGGGTCCGTAGAGGACTTTCACCTCCAAGTCACCAGTTGGACACCACATCCAACAGGATGGCGCTTTCGCGCCGTGCGCCATGCCTGGCACACCAAAAGGAAAGGGCCGCAATCAATTGATTGCGGCCCTTATTATTTACATGGTGCCGAAGGCGAGACTCGAACTCGCACGTCCTTTCGAACACACGCCCCTCAAGCGTGCGTGTCTACCAATTCCACCACTTCGGCAAGCGATGTATTTATACTGATATGAGGCGTCGCTGTCAATAAAATTGACGCGTTATTTTGCTTCTTCTGCCGGTGCTGCTGCAGGTGTTGCAGGTGACGCATCTTGTAGCGGCATGGAAGCCGGTGCAGAGGTCGGGATAACCTGGTCCGGCATGACACTGGATGAACCTTGCTGACCCCAGAAAATTGCCAGGGAAAGGCTGGTCAGCATGAAGATGACGGCTGCACCTGTGGTCAATTTGCTCAGGAAGGACTGGCCGCCCGTTGCACCGAAAACAGTGCCGCTGCCGCCTGCTCCGAAGGCTGCGCCAACTTCAGCGCCTTTGCCGCCCTGAATCAGAACGATGCCGATCAGCGAGAGGCAGACCAGAATGTGTATTGTCAAGAGTATGAAATTCATGTTGTCCCCTTAAGGTGTCGATCTCTGTTTTTGAAGAACGGCACTCTATCATAATAATTTTTGCGAGAAAAGCCTGAAATTACATGTTTCTCAAAGATTCAGGCAACGGCTTCGAAGTTAGCGATGCGAGCAAAATCATCAGCGTTAAGGCTGGCACCACCAACCAGAGCTCCGTCGACATCAGGTTGAGTCATAAGACCGTCAACATTGCCGGGCTTCACGCTGCCGCCATAGAGGATGCGCGTTGCTGCCGCGGTTTGAGGCTCGTAGAGTTCAGCCAAGAGTCCGCGTATGAAGGCGTGGACTTCCTGGGCCTGCTCGTCGGTTGCGACTTTCCCGGTGCCGATCGCCCACACAGGCTCGTAAGCGACCACGACAGTTTGCATCTGTCTGGTTGTGAGGTCCTTCAGGCCAGCGGTAACCTGTTGACGGAGAACATCGAACATCTTGCCGCTTTCCCGCTCTTCCAGGGTTTCACCAATACAGAAAATAGTACCAAGGCCGGATTCTGCGAGTGCCAGCGCTTTGCTGTT
>JAOUDB010000001.1 GCA_029859485.1 Desulfuromonadales bacterium
GAGGCGTTGGATCGGGTCAGTGAGAAACTGGCGGTGCCGATGAGCCGTATCCAACACATCACCACCTTTTACAAGACCTTTAGCCTCACGCCTAAGGGACGTCATGAGATCCACGTCTGCATGGGAACCGCCTGTCACGTGCGTGGCGCCCAGGATATCCTCGCTACGGTCGAGGAGGTGACGGGGGTCGGGCCGGGTGAAACCGATCCGGATCTGCAATTCAGTGTCGAGACGGTCAGTTGTCTCGGGTGCTGCGCCCTGGGGCCGGTTATCGTCGTCGACGGTGAATATCACGGCAACGTCGAAAAAGCCGAGACAGCAGAAGTGCTGAATAAGTTGAAGCTGGTCGAGACGGCAGAAACCCTGGAAAAATTGAAGAGTGCGGAGTCGTCTGAAGTTGTGAACCTTTGCGCCTGCCAGTGAGGATTTTGAATATGCCCAAGATCAATACACCCTATGAATTAGAAGCTTTCCGTCAGGAGATTCTCTCCCAGCGGGATGCGGATAAGCCTTGTATTACCCTCTGCTCTGGCAGCGCCTGTCATGCGACCGGCAGCAATAAGGTTTCGACGGCCATTGAGCAGGAAATAGAAGCACAGGGTGTTGTGGCCGATGTCAGCTTCAGACGTACTGGTTGCCACGGCTTCTGCGAACAGGGGCCGATCGTGGTTATCTATCCTCAGGGGATCTGTTACCTCAAAGTCCAGCCTGAAGATATCGCCGAGATCATCTCGGAGACAATCAAGGAGAATAAGATTGTCGAAAGGCTGATTTACGTCGATCCAAACAGCGGTGAGAAAACGACCCTTGAAGAGGATATTCCCTTCTATAAGAACCAGGAGCGACTGATCCTTGGCTCCAACCTGAAAATCGATCCGAAGAATCTGGATGATTATCTGGCCGTCGGTGGCTACCAGGCCCTGGCGAAGGCTCTCTTCGAGATGACTCCGGAGCAGGTCGTTGGTGAAGTGAAAGACGCCAAACTGCGCGGTCGCGGTGGCGCCGGTTTCCCGTCAGGAGTTAAGTGGGACTTTGCCCGTAAGGCCCCGGGTGATCAGAAATATGTTGTAGTCAATTGCGATGAGGGCGATCCGGGAGCTTATATGGACCGCTCGGTAATGGAAGGAAATCCTTTCGCCGTGCTTGAGGGTCTGATGATTGGTGCCTATGCCATTGGCGCCAATGAGGGCTATGTATACGTTCGCCAGGAATATCCCTTAGCAGTACAGAACCTGGAGATCGCCATCAAGAAAGCGGAAGAGTACGGTTTTCTCGGTGAGAATATCCTTGGTTCCGGTTTCAATTTTATCGTCAAGGTGCATCGCGGTGCCGGCGCTTTTATCTGCGGCGAGGAGACCTCGTTGCTCAACTCGCTGGAAGGCAAACCCGGCGAACCGAATGCCAGGCCACCTTTCCCTGCGACCAGGGGGTTGTGGGGCAAACCAACCAACATCAACAATGTCGAGACCTGGGCCAATATCCCGCTGGTGATCAACCAGGGAGCCAAGGCGTTCAGTTCCATCGGCACCGAAGGCAGTAAAGGCACAAAGATTTTCTCCCTGGTTGGCAAGGTCAACAACACCGGCCTGGTTGAAGTACCGATGGGTGCCACCCTGCGAGATATTATATTCAAAATCGGTGGTGGAGTTCCTGGTGGTAAGGAGTTCAAGGCTGTGCAGACCGGCGGTCCTTCCGGGGGTTGTCTTCCGGAAAGCCTACTCGATACCAAGGTTGACTTCGACGAGCTGAGCAAGGCTGGCGCCATGATGGGGTCAGGCGGGATGATCGTCATGGATGAGGATACCTGCTTGGTTGATATTGCCAGGTACTTCCTCGAATTCTTGAGTGATGAATCGTGCGGTAAGTGTACTCCATGCCGAGAAGGTATTCGGCAGATGCTCAAAATCCTGACCAATATGACCAAAGGGTTAGGGCAGGATGGCGATATCGATCTGCTCCTGGAACTGGCTGAAACCACCCAGGGTTCGTCCATGTGCGCCCTGGGTAAAACTGCCCCCAACCCTGTCCTCAGCACCTTGAACCATTTCAGAGATGAATATGAAGCACACATCAATCAGCAAAGATGTCCGTCGCTCTCCTGCAAGGAATTGATCGATTTTTATATCGAACCGGAAAAGTGCAAGGGCTGCGGAGCGTGTTTCCGCAAGTGTCCGGCGGATGCAATCACGGGAGAGAAGAAGCAGGTGCATGTGATCGATCAGGATAAGTGCACCAAGTGCAGAGGTTGTGTTGAGGTTTGTCCGGCAGCTTTTGATGCAGTGAGAATTTTGTCCGGGGAGTCGGCACCAACTGCCGAAACACTAGGATAATCATTATGAGCGAAATCAATTTACAGATAGATGGAAAAAAAGTAACCGCCAGCGAAGGCATGACCATCCTTGATGCGGCCCGCAGTGTGGACATCTCTATTCCCACCCTTTGTGACCACGAAAAGCTGCACCCCTACGGTGCCTGCCGGGTCTGCACGGTTGAGGCGGATGCCCACGAAAGGACAAGCCTCCTCGCCGCTTGTCAGCACCCGGTGGAAGAAGGCCTGGTGGTCAGAACCAGAACAGAACAGGTCGATAGGATTCGCAAGATGCTTCTGGAGCAGATGCTGGCGCACGCTCCTGATTCTGAGCAGATAAACGAGCTGGCCAATATCTATGGCGCAGACCGCGATCGCTTTGAGAAAGAGGCCAACTTCTGCATCCTCTGCGGCCTCTGTGTGAGGTACTGTGCCGAGATCAAACACAAGCATGCCATCAGTTTCTTTGACCGCGGTGCAAAGCGGGAGATTGCTTTCATCCCGGATATCGCTGTCAGAGAATGCTGGGATTGCAAAGAATGTTTTCCCCTCTGCCCTACCTCGGCACTGCAAGCTGCATATGTTTTAACTGAAGCCTTGCTTACTCCTCCAGAGCCACCCAGCTCATGCGGAGGCTGCTCGAGTAAGTAAATGCTATCGGTTGTCCGCTATGGGGGAGATTGCTGAGAATGATGGAAGAACCATCCACCCGTAAAATTGTCCGTGTTGTTGATGGACAAAGTGAACAGTCCGAACGCAAAGTCGTTACGGAGTATCCACTGCGCCTGCGGGTTAATGATCGTGATCTGGCGACTCTGGTATGCTCACCGCACCAGCTCAATTTTCTGCTCGCCGGTTTCTTTCGTCTGCAGGGATTCATCAATAGCCTTGACGATATTCTCTCTATGGGGGTCTGCGATGATTATGGCCTGGCCGAACTCCGTATCCGTACTGAATTGCCGGAACGACTGCAACCAACTTTGACATCCGGTTGCGGCACAGGGATTGCCTACAACCTTCCGCAAAACCTGCTCGACTTTTCACTGAAGCGTTCCCGCAGCTACCAAAGCGATTCGTTGTTCCGACTGATGAAGGATTTGCAGGGGCTGACCGAACAATATCGTAGCCACGGTGGCATTCACTCTGCTGCTATCGGAGATGATGAGAGTCTGTTGCTCCATGCCGAAGATATCGGACGTCACAATACTCTCGATCGGCTAGCTGGTGAAGCTCTCTTTAAAAATATCGGACTTCAGGACAAGATGTTGGTCACCTCCGGCCGGGTTTCCACCGAGATGGTCGCCAAGGCGGCACGTATTGGTATTGGTTTGATCGCCTCGAGGACCTCGCCAACAGACAAAGCCATTGAACTCTGCGAGCAAGCCGGGATCACCATGGTCGGTTACCTGCGTGGCCGCAACATGGAAATCTACAGTCATCCGCAACAGTTGCAGCTGTCGGATAGCCGTTAACTGGTGGAAGGTTGACGTTGATTCTGTTTTTTTTTGTTGGCTTATAATTGTCGACTGTCGTAATGCATTATCTAAAGGAAAGGGGCTTTTAGCCATGGCACGACATTCAGATGACCCGGTGAGACATATCGTCACATTTCGGGTGAACAATGAAGAGAAACTGTTGTTAGAGCAGTTGGCGAAATTGTCCGGTCGCACTGTCTCCGACTTTGTGCGTCGGAATTTGGATCTGTCAAGAGAACATGACACCCCTTAAAGTCAACGATTACAGCTACAAATGCTTTGATGGTGAATTCTAGCCACTCCTGGATATCAAGGGGTTTGATGAGTATGACAAACGAGGGAATGGTTAAAGGTGGGGAGTTTCTGCTTCGTGAAGCACTCGGTTCAGAGATCTTTACTCCAGAAGACTTCACTTCGGAACAGCGCCAAATTGCCGATACCACTGAAACTTTTGTTAAAAACGAGATTTTTCCTGCTCTGGAGCAAATGGAAGGGCAGGATTTTGCTCTGGTTGTCGAAAAAATGCGACGCTGCGCTGAACTCGGTCTTTTCCTGATTGATATCCCAGAAGAGTTTGGCGGATTGGAGTTGGATAAGGCGACCAGCATGCTGGTTGCGGAAAAGATTGGCCCGACCGGTTCTTTTGCCATCACTTCCAGTGGCCAGACAGGCATCGGTTCACTTCCCCTAGTCTATTATGGTACGGCAGAGCAGAAGCAAAAATATCTGGAAAAGCTTACCACTGCTGAGTGGGTCGGTGCCTATTGCCTGACTGAACCTGACTGCGGCAGCGATCCTCTGAGCGCCCGAACGACTGCGACCCTCTCAGAGGATGGGACCTGTTATCTTCTCAATGGAGTCAAGCAGTTCATTACCAACGCGGCCTTTGCTGATTTATTCACAGTCTTTGCCAAGATTGAAGGTCAGCACTTTTCAGCTTTTCTTGTCGAACGCAGCATGCCTGGTCTCTCTATCGGTAATGAAGAGAAAAAGATGGGTCTTAAAGGGACCTCGACCGCCCAGGTTGTTCTTGACAACGTTCGTGTCCCGGTTGAGAACCTGCTCGGCGAGGCAGGAAAAGGGCACAAAATTGCTTTCAATGTTCTTAATATTGGTAGGCTGAAACTGTCCGCCACGGTAGTCGGTGCCGCCAAGGGTGCTTTTTCCGAAGCGGCAAGCTACGCCGTTGAGCGCAAACAGTTTGGACAACCTCTGTCGAGTTTTGGTGCCATCCGCGAGAAGCTTGCCGATATGGCCGGTTCTCTCTTTGCAGCTGAATCGCTGCTTTATCGGGTAGCCGGATTACTGGATGAGCGGATTGCGACTCTCGACCGGGAAGGGGATGACTACTACGAGCGTTATCAGAAAGCGATCGAAGAATATGCTGGCGAGTGCGCTATCGCCAAGGTTTTCTGTAGCGAGGCTCTCTCCTTTGTGGCGGATGAAGCGCTGCAGATTCACGGTGGCTATGGTTACATCAAGGACTACCAGGTTGAGCGTTACTACCGGGATGCGCGGATCAACCGGATCTTCGAAGGCACCAACGAAATCAATCGTCTGCTGATTCCAACCCTGTTTTTTCGTCGTGCCGATGGTGGTGCACTTGACCTGTGGGAGCAGGTCAACTCAGTGCAAAGTGGCATTTGTTTCGAAAACTGTGAAGATGCTGGCGGTGACTCCTTGTTTGGGCCCGAATTCTCCTTGCTCGCCAATCAGAAGAAACTTTTCCTCTTGCTTCTGAGTGCTTTGGGTGACCGGCGGAAGGAACAGGAACTGCTGCTTGCTCTGGGTGATCTGTCCATCGCCATTTATGCCATGGAATCCAGCCTTTTGCGGGCCGATATGATTATGCCCAGTGCGAATACCAGCGAGCAGAAAAAGGGACTTCTGCAAGCAGTTGTGCGGGTAATTGCTTTCGAAACAGCTGCGCGTTTCCAGTTAACAGCGAGCCGTTGTGCTGCTTACGGGGTTCAGGGGCCGGAGCTTGTTGCCCTGCAGAAAACCTTTGCTCGCCTTGGTACATATCCCGCTGTCGGGCTGCTCGAGGCTAAACATCTGCTGGCCGATGCTGCAACTGAGTCGGGAGCCTACCTCTTCTGACCTGCACCATATTTATCTGATACCAGGAGGGAAACCTTGAGTTCTGTTGAATTTGCAGAGATCGATTTTGCTCCACCCCATGTCTCTATCGAGGGCTCCGCTGAAACCGGTTTCCTCTTTACCTCCGCTATCCCTTTGCAATCCTACCAAGAAAACCTTGGCCAGATGTTGCGGCACTGGAGCCAGCAAGCCCCTGAACGAATTTTCCTTGGTGAACGGCAAGCCGATGGTGACTGGCGCCTGTTGAGTTACGCTGAGGTCAGTAGGCAGGCAGATGCCATCGCTCAGGCTTTAATCAACAGAAGACTGGGGCCTTATCGGCCGGTGATGATCCTCTCTGGGAACTCTGTTGATCATGCACTGCTGATGCTTGGCTGTTTTATCGCCGGCGTACCGGTGGTTCCTGTTTCTGTCCCTTATTCTCTCCTTAGTAAAGACTATCTCAAACTTCGCTTTATCTTTGAAGAAATCTGCCCAGGAATGATCTACGTTGCAGACGCCGACATGTTTGCCGCGCCGCTTTCCAGTCTGGATCTTGCCGGGGTTGAAATTGTGGTCAGTCAGGACGGGTCGACAGAGCACTCGACAACCCCTTTCGTGGATTTACTCGAAACATCAGTGACATCGGATGTAGACCGTGCACTTGCTCAGGTTGGTGCGGAAACGGTCGTTAAAATTCTCTATACCTCCGGATCGACTGGTCAGCCAAAGGGTGTCATTAACACTCACGGGATGCTCTGTGCCAACCAGCAGATGCTTTCACAGGTCTGGCCCTTTACAGACAAAACTCCACCGGTCCTGGTCGACTGGCTGCCATGGAATCATACCTTTGGCGGCAACCATAATTTCAACCTGGTTCTTAAACAGGGTGGAACCCTCTATATAGACAGTGGCAAGCCTGTGCCCGGGTTAGTGGAGCAGACGGTTAAGAATCTTGCCGAAATCTCGCCGACCATTTATTTTAACGTGCCGGTCGGCTACGCCATGTTGTTGCCGCATCTTGAACAGAATGAGTCTTTAAGGAACAATTTCTTCAAAAATCTACAACTGATTTTCTATGCTGGGGCGGCACTGCCACAAGATTTGTGGGAGCGGCTGGAGCGGGTTGCCATTCAGGCAACAGGCAAGAAGGTCATTATGACTTCGTCCTGGGGCTCGACAGAAACATCGCCTTTGGCCACTGCCGCACACTTTCCCCTGCAGAAGGCAGGTGTTATCGGGATTCCCTGTCCCGGTGTGTCTCTGAAGATGATTCCAAATGGTGATAGTTACGAACTGCGTGTTAAAGGGCCCAACGTGACGCCTGGCTATTTTCGCCGTCCCGATCTAACTGCAGCCGCTTTCGACGAGGACGGCTATTATATGATCGGCGATTCCGCCCGCTTCGTCGAGCATGATGACCCGAGCAAGGGAATTTCCTTCGATGGCCGGGTTGCTGAGGATTTCAAGCTGATGAGTGGGACCTGGGTTCGGGTTGGCCTCCTTCGTGTGGCTGCGTTGGCAGCAGTCTCGCCACTTTTGCAGTTTGCCCTTGTGACCGGTCATAATCTGGAAGATGTCGGCATTCTTGGGTGGCCGAATGTTGCAGCATGTATGAAGCTGTGCGACGATCTTGATGAGGATGTTGCTCCGGATGTTTTGTTACAGCACCCTGCTGTGGTAGATTTCCTTCGTCAGGCATTAATCCAATTCAACTCCGAGCAGCAGGGCTCATCAACCAGAATTGCCCGAATCTTGCTCATGAGCGAACCTCCGGACAGTGATGCAGGTGAGATCACCGACAAAGGTTACATTAACCAGCGTGCGGCACTGCAACGTCGTAAGGATCTGGTTGATCAACTCTACGCAGAGCAGCCAGGTCCCGGGGTGATCGTGCTCTGATAACACGCAAGTTGCTGAATAACTACAAGGGAACTAACTTAAGGATAGGTTGTTATGCGATTCACCGGAACGGACTCTTATGTCGCCACAGATGACCTGAACCTGGCCGTCAACGCCGCAATAACCCTCGGTCGCCCTCTGCTGATCAAGGGTGAACCCGGCACCGGCAAGACCATGCTGGCCGAAGAGGTCGCTCGAGCGTTGGGTATGCCTCTTTATCAATGGCATGTCAAATCGACCACCAAGGCTCATCAGGGACTCTACGAGTATGATGCGGTCTCACGCTTGCGTGATTCACAGCTAGGCGACGAGCGTGTGCATGAGATCGGTAACTACATCGTTAAGGGGAAATTGTGGGAGGCTTTCGAGTCAGAGCAGCGCGCAGTTCTGCTCATCGATGAAGTCGACAAGGCCGACATTGAATTCCCTAATGACTTGCTGCAGGAACTTGATCGGATGGAGTTCTACGTCTATGAGACCCGGCAACTGATCACCGCGAGGCACCGGCCGGTGATTATCATTACCAGCAACAACGAGAAGGAACTGCCCGACGCCTTTTTACGCCGCTGTTTCTTCCACTATATTCGCTTTCCAGAGGCCGAAACTATGGCGCAAATCGTCGAGGTACACTATCCAGGGATCAAGCAGTCGCTGCTCAAGAGTGCTCTGGAAACCTTCTTCGGTATGCGAGAAGTGCCAGGCCTGAAGAAAAAACCCTCCACCTCGGAACTTCTCGATTGGCTCAAACTGCTGGTGGCCGAGGAGATTCCCGCTGAGGCCCTGCATAGTAAACAACCCGGTAAAGCGATTCCGCCTCTGCACGGTGCGCTGTTGAAGAACGAACAGGACTTGGGATTGTTCGAGAGGCTGGTGGGAATGTCGCGTCGCGGGCGCTGATTGTGCGTAAGCCCTACTCTTTTTACTCACATCGGTAGGCCTTAGCCTATTGCTGTTAAAAATAAATAATTTGGGTTAACCCTTTTTCCCTATGTAGCTGTTAATTGGTGTGTTTTGTGGATAGAAGGTTGTGACGTATGAGCATTATGACTGAAATGCGCAATATGGCCCTGGGTCTCACCTCACGTTTTCAGATCCCGAAAATAGCCGGTATTGTCTTCCCTCCCTTTTATGAAGGAGGTCAACCTAAAGACTGCGAGTTTATGGCCTTGGCGCTTGACGGCGGGGCAGGGGGAATCAGCTATCTCTTGTTGCCTGAAAGCAGCGCGGATAGCTACCGGGCTTTAGATCCACAATCGTTTATCGGCACCCATCCTGAACAATATCTGGAAACATTCGACGGCACTGATCCCGTACAGAATATGCTTGGCCTCGCTTCCATTAACGCCATTTGTCAACATGTGATGCGAAGCTCAAACTCCATTCCTGAAGAGGGCACGGATTCTCTCGGTCTGATGAACATTGAGGATGGTGACCGGGTAGGTATGGTGGGCTTTTTCCCACCTCTGCTGAAATATATGAATAACCGCAACGCAGAGCTTATCATTGTTGAGAAGAGCAGGCCGCTTGTTGATCTCCATCCGAATTTACATGTGACTCTTGATGTCAGCGAGTTGAATCGTTGCAATAAAGTCCTTTGCACCAGTACAGCCCTGTTGAATGACACCCTTGACGAAGTGCTTCAACATTGTACGACGGCTCAACATATCTCAGTGCTGGGGCCTACCGCCGGATATTTCCCAGATCCTTTGTTTGCCCGAGGCGTGCACGTTCTGGGTGGTCGCTTTGTTAACGATGGGATGCTTTTGTTAAAGCTTATTGCGGAGCGTAAGCGATGGGGAGCAGCAACTCAAAAACTGTGTTTTAGCTCTTCTGATTATGATGGCCTGGACAATTTACAAGCGATAAAATAGCCTTTATGTTAGTTGATTTCTTCCTGCAACTGAAGCAAACCAAGGTCCCGGTGACCATCCGTGAGTATCTGAGCTTGATCGAAGCGCTGGATCGGCAGGTGATCTGGGGGAGCGTCGAGGATTTCTATTATCTTGCTCGCCTCTGCCTGGTTAAGGACGAGACCAACTTCGATAAGTTCGACCGGGTCTTCGCGCAATACTTTGAGGGGGTGACTGACCTCGGTGAGGAACTTAAAACGCACATTCCTGAGGAGTGGCTACGCAAGTTGACCGAACTGGTCCTCTCAGAAGAGGAAAAAGCCCAGATAGAAGCTCTTGGCGGTTTCGAGAAGTTGATGGAAACGCTGAAGCAGCGACTTGCCGAACAGAAAGAACGTCATCAGGGCGGCAGTAAGTGGATTGGCACTGGCGGCCGCTCTCCGTTTGGCGCCTATGGATATAACCCGGAAGGGATTCGTGTCGGCCAGGATGGCTCACGGCATCGTCGTGCGGTGAAGGTCTGGGATCGTCGGGAGTTTAAGAACCTTGACGGCTCGGTGGAACTGGGAACTCGTAACATCAAGGTCGCCTTGCGACGCTTACGGCATTTTGCTCGTGAAGGCGCCCCGGAGGAGCTTGATCTGCCCGACACTGTCCGAGCCACCGCTAACAATGCAGGCCATCTTGACCTGAAAATGGTCCCCAGGCTGCACAACAAGGTCAAGGTGTTGATCTTCTTCGATGTCGGTGGTTCCATGGATGACCATATCAAAGTCTGTGAAGAGCTTTTTTCTGCAGCCCGCACGGAATTCAAACATCTGGAGTACTTTTACTTTCATAACTTTGTCTACGAGAGTGTCTGGCGTGATAATCAGCGTTACCGAGCCGAGCGAATTGACCTCTGGGACGTCATTCACACCTATGGTTCAGACTACAAATTGATATTTGTTGGTGATGCTGCCATGAGTCCCTATGAAATTTCCATGGTTGGCGGCAGTGTTGAGCATATGAACGACCAGGCGGGCTACGTTTGGCACCAGCGTTTGATCGCAGCTTACAAAGACGCTATCTGGCTCAATCCGACTCCGCAAGGATGGTGGAACTTTACCCAGTCGGTCGGCATGGTGAAGCAGCTCATGGAAGGGCGGATGTTCCCCTTGACCCTTGAAGGCCTTGAGGCGGGGATACGGTTGTTGAGCAAGGGCAAGGGCTCTCGGTCCGTTATGTCGAAGAATTAAATTCCCCATTAAGGAGCGAACATGTTGGAAAAAATAACCGGTTCTTGTCTGTGCGGTGCTGTTCAATACATTGTTAATGGCGCAATAAAGGCCGTAGCAAACTGCCATTGTAATGTTTGCCAAAAGACAACAGGAGGCGTCTTTGGAACTATTGCAGTTATCGGTGAAAATGATTTAGAAGTCATAGCTGGACAGGACAACCTGACGACCTATCAGGTAAGTGAAAAAGCAATAAAATATTTCTGTCGTACATGCGGAACTCCTATCTTTAATCTACACAAAAGATATCCAGGAAATTACATGACCCAGGTTGGCTCATTTGATGACCCATCTCTTGTTACACCCGCGATAAACATCTTTTGTGAAAACATGATGCCATGGGTCAAAAGCATTGCTGATCTTAAATGCTTTGAAAGAGAACCCATCAAGTAAACCATTGCCTGAACTGATCATCATCTCAACTTTTAAGGATGGTCAATAAATCAAAGCCTGTCGTTCAGTCTGCTTGTCCTGCCCGTATCTTCACTCTTGCCACTATTCAAGAAATGGTCAACGTTTATCAATTCCACTGTACGGAATTGAATTCCAAAAAAACGTTGACTGATCTTTTGACTCATGCGAATATGCAAAACATGAACGACGAAAAGAAAATGGTATCCGCAGAGAAGGAAGGCCAAATCGTTACAGCTCTGGCGCGTGGCCTAAGTGTGCTTCGCTGCTTTCGTCAGGGAGACCGTTTCCTTGGCAATCAGGAAATCGCTGAGCGCACGGGACTGCCCAAGGCGACCGTTTCCAGGCTGACGCATACACTGACAGTTCTGGGCTACTTGAACCACTCCAGGCGTTTCAGCCAGTACAGCCTGGGACCTGCTGTGCTTTCTCTCGGTTACTCCATGCTTGGCAACCTTGATATTCTTAAATCCGCCCGGCCTCTGATGCAGGCTCTGGCCGATGATTCTGAAGCTTCTGTCTCTCTTGCAGCGCGTGATTCTCTGCATATGGTGTACCTGGAAAACTGTGTTGCCCGCGCCAATATGATCACCTTACGTATTGATGTTGGCGCGCGCACCCGCATTGCCAATACCGCAATGGGCAGAGCTCTGCTTTGTGGTCTGCCTGAGGAAGAACGAGCGGATCTGATCGCCCAGATTCGACAGACCACCCCGAAAGGGGAGTGGGCGCAGATCAAAGCTGGCATCGACCAGGGCATTATCGACTACCGTGAAAAAGGGTTTTGCTTCTCGCTTGGCGACTGGCGCAAAGATGTCAACTCAATCGCCGTGCCATTGATCCAGGCGGACAACTCTGTGCTGGCTATTAACTGCGGAGGGCCAGCCTGGCAACTCAGTGCCGAAAAGCTTGAGAAGGATATCGGACCCCGATTGGTCGAAATCAGTCAACGACTAGAGAATCTTTAAGACGATAAGTAATTAAATAAATTTTGCTCAGGAGGTCAATATGCAGTTCGGGCTAACCGATGAACAAAGGATGATGCAGGAGATGGCCAAGGATTTTGCACTCAAGGAAATCCTTCCTAACCTTAAAGAAGATGAGGCGAATCACAAGTACCGCCCCGAACTCGTCAAGAAAATGGCTTCATTGGGCTTTTTTGGTTGTGCCTTGCCTGAGGAGTATGAAGGCAACGGTTTTGGATTTCTTGAATCGGTTCTCCTTGCAGAGCAGATTGCCAAGGTCAGCGGATCGTGGCGGCTGCCTTTCAATATGCAGAATATCGGACCCGCCGTAACCGTCAACAAGTTTGGCACCAAGGAGCAGAAGCAACGCTTTATTCCCGGCTGGGTCAATGCTGATTCTTGCGGATTCTTTGCTATCACTGAGCCGAATTCAGGCTCCGACGTTGCCAGCATGGGAACCACCGCCACTGATTGTGGTGATCACTGGGAGCTCAATGGCCAGAAGATGTGGATTTCCAATGCCCATGTCGGCGACTGGGGGCTCCTTTACGCTTTTACTGACAAGAGCAAGAAGTACAAAGGGATGACCTGCTTCGTCATCAACCTTAAAGACAATGAAGGCATTGTCACTGCTCCTATCGAGACTAAATTAGGCTTGCACTGTGCCCCCACTGGAGAAATTGCTTTTACCAACGCTAAAATTCCTAAAGATTCCGTCCTTGGTGAAGTCGGTCAGGGATTTCAGATTTGTATGTGGCAACTCAACAATACCCGCATCAGTTGTTCTGCCGGAGCTCTCGGCATCGCAGGAGGCGCCATTGACGCGGCGATCGATTATGCGAACGAACGGACCCAGTTCGGCAAAAAAATTGGCGCCTATCAGATGATCCAGTCTCAAATCGCCGACATGGTGGCTGAACATGAGGCCGCCCAGCTCCTGGTTTATCGAGCTGCATGGCTTAAGGACCAAGGACTTCCCAATCAACAGCAGACCTCGATTGCCAAGTTGTTCTCTTCTGAGGCCGCGGTTCATGCCGCTAGCGACACGATGAAAATTTTTGGTAGTTACGGCTTCTCCACAGAATATCCGGCTGAACGTTTTCTGCGCGATGCACAATCCCTGCGGGTGGTTGAAGGGACCAGTAATATTCAGAAAACCATTATCGCCGGTATCGCCATGGGTGACGTTACGAACCGCTAGTTAAGTCAGAGAGACACGATATTCGACACAAGGAAATAAAAAATGGAAACGGACTGGTCCAAGGTTATCGAAGTCTTCAGTAGTGGCATCATCGGAGTTTTTCTGGTCATGTTCCTTCTGCAGGTTCTGACTCAGCTCAGCACCAGGGTTATTGATGCTGTTGAAAACCGTTGCAAGGGCGCGGATGCGGATCAACCTGTCGCTCCGTCGCAGGACTAAAAGGGACAACCATGTTTGATATCCTCAAGGACCTGATTTTTTCAAGCGGACTGGTCAGCCTGACCGGCGGAAATTTGGCGATGTGGCTGATCTCCTTTGTGCTGCTCTATCTGGCCATCAAAAAGCAATATGAGCCACTTTTGCTGCTGCCGATTGCCTTTGGCATTTTGGTTGTTAACCTGCCACTCACCTTCCTCATGGAACCTGAACATGGACTGATCTGGTTCTTTTACCATTATGGCATTGAACTCGATATCATCCCGCCCCTTATCTTTTTGGGCTTGGGGGCGATGATCGATTTCGGCCCATTGATAGCCAACCCCAAGACGCTGCTTCTGGGAGCTGGTGCCCAGGCTGGTCTCTACGTGACCTTCTTTGCCGCTGTCCTTTTTGGTTTCGACCTTCAGGAGGCTGCCTCCATTGCCATAATTGGCGGAGCTGACGGCCCGACCACTATCTACCTGACGTCCAAGCTAGCTCCTCATCTTCTAGGCGCTACTGCGGTTTCTGCTTATGCTTACATGGCTCTGGTTCCCATCATCCAGCCACCGGTCATGAAACTGTTGACCACCGATCATGAGCGCCAGATCGTAATGAAGAAACTGCGCCCTGTCAGCAAGCTGCAAAGGGTCTGCTTCCCTATTGTCACCGCCATGACTATCATGCTTGTGGTTCCACCTGCGGCGCCGCTGATTTCCATGTTGATGCTTGGTAATCTCTTCAAGGAGTCGGGTGTCGTTGAACGTCTGACCAAAGCATCTTCCAACGAGTTGATGAACATCGTCACTATCTTCCTCGGACTTTCAGTTGGTGCCACCATGACTGCCAGCACCTTTTTGAACCCCAAGGTTTTATTCATCTTCTTTCTTGGCCTCTTTGCTTTTGTTATCAGTACCGCTGCGGGGCTGATCATGGCCAAGTTCATGAACCTTTTTCTTAAAGACAAGATCAACCCGCTCATCGGAGCGGCTGGAGTTTCGGCTGTGCCGATGGCTGCGCGTTGCGTACACAAGGTCGGTTCAGAAGCAAACCGACGCAATTATCTGTTGATGTATGCCATGGGACCGAACGTGGCAGGCGTTATTGGAACAGTGGTGGCTGCGGCCATCCTGCTAAAGAATCTCGGCTGAATATTTGTCTCAGGACTGACTTAACGAACAATACAATCGAAGGAGAAAAACAATGCCTGAACTGATTGCACCGATCGCTGGAAATGTCTGGAAAATACTCGTTGCCGTGGGTGACAAAGTCGAGTTGGATGATGAGGTCGTCATTCTTGAGGCGCTGAAGATGGAAACTCCCATTTACTGTGAAGAGAGTGGCACTATCACCGAGATCAAAGTAAAAGAAGGTGACGCGGTCAATGAAGATGATGTGCTGGTCGTCTTTGGCTGATTCCGTTTCATTTAGCCCATAATTCCAGGGACTCCGTTTCTGTTGAAGCCAGCCCCGTTATTGATGTGAAAGGACTTCTCCATGTCACGCAAACAAACGCCGCTACGCCCGTATTTCGAGAAAATGCCTGAAATTGGCAAGCAACTCAGGGAAGGTGAGGTGCGTCGCTCCCAAGCCAACCTCGAGCTTGTTCGAGAGCAGGAAGAGATCATTGCCCAGGAGGTCGAACGGGTAAAAAAGGCGGGTATGCCAGCCGAGAAGATTCATCAGCGCGGCGGGATGACCATCTACGACCGCCTTGAATACCTTGTCGACGACGGAACCTGGAACCCACTGCACACTCTCTACAACCCTGCTGACAACGAAGAGGGTTGCACCGGGGTTGTGAATGGCCTTGGCAAGATCGAGGGCAAGTGGGCAGTCATTATCGGTTTTGATAATAAAGTCATGGCTGGTGCCTGGATCGCCGGGCAGTCTGAAAACATCCTCATGGTTACCGACATGGCCAAACGTCTCAATGTCCCTCTGGTCTGGTTGACCAATTGCAGTGGCGTCAAACTCATGGAGCAGGAGACTGTTTACGCCGGTCGCCGATCCAGTGGCGCTCCATTCTACCGTCACGCCGAGCTCAACCATCTGGGGATTCCGATTCTTAACGGTATCTACGGTACCAACCCTGCCGGCGGTGGTTACCAGGGGATCAGCCCGACCATTCTGCTGGCTCACGACGGATCGAACATCGCCGTCGGTGGCGCCGGCATTGTTGGCGGTATGAATCCAAAGGGCTACATTGATGAAGAAGCCGCTCAGGCACTCATCGAAGGCACCAAGAACTTCAAAGGCAAGGCTCCGGGCCGGGTGGAGACTCACTTCGACCAGACGGCATATTTTCGTGAAGCCCACGATACGGAGGAGGGAGTCCTTGACGGCATCAAAGATTACATGCGCATGATGCCCGCTTACGATCCAACCATGTTCCGTGTGGCAGAACCTGCTGAGCCGAAGCTGGCAGTTGAGGACCTCAACCTGATTCTCCCCGCCAACCAGAAACGTCCCTACGATGCCATCCAGATACTGGCGCGTCTCACTGATAACAGCGAGTTTATGGAATACCGTCCCGACTACGGTCGAGAGGTTTTCGCCGGTATCGCCAAAATCGACGGACTCCCTGTCGCTTTTATCGGCAACCAGCAAGGTGTTTTTCCCGGTTACCCGGAGTATGCCGAGGGAGCCTATCCCGGTGTTGGCGGTAAACATTACCGTGAGGGTCTCATCAAGCAGGGCGAGTTTGTCACTCTTTGTGGTCGTGACAACCTGCCGATCGTCTGGCTTCAGGATACCACCGGAATCGATGTTGGCGATCTCGCTGAGGAAGCGGAACTACTCGCCCTTGGACAGTCACTGGTCTACTCTATAGAACAGACCGAGCTCTCCATGATGTGCGTTGTCCTACGTAAAGGAACTGCGGCCGCTCATTACATCATGTGTGGTCCTCAGGCCAACAATAACAACGCATTTACCCTTGGCACCCCGCTCACCGAAATTTATGTCATGCATGGTGAAACAGCGGCTGCGGCCTCTTATGCACGCCGTCTGGTCAAGGAAGACGATGCCGGCAATGACCTCACTCCGGTATTGGATAAGATGAACCAGATGATTCAGGATTACCAGGAGAAGTCGCGCCCGGTTTATAGCGCTGAGAAGGGTTTCGTCGACGAAATTGTGTCGCTGACCGACCTGCGAAAATACATACAGGCCTTCGCCGGCGCCAATTACCAGAATCCAAAGTCAATTACCCCTGTTCACCAAATGCTGCTGCCTCGTATCATCAAGGGTTAGTTAAGGTTAAATTTGCCCCGTCAAGAAGAACGGGGCGAATCACCTCCAGTATGGAAGAACAGATGGTATGAATTCTCTCGCGGATAGTCTGGAAAATCACTATGCACCCCATGACCTGGAAGTCGCGGTGCTGAACGCGTTGGTCGCGGCCGGCAAGGATCCTGACAGGTTAGTGCCTGAGGACCTTTCTGCCATCGATGAATTTCATATCCGTGGCCGAAAGGCGACATCCGATCTGGCCAGCAGGCTGCAACTCAATGCCTCCACACAGGTTCTGGACGCGGGTTGTGGTCTTGGGGGTGCCTCTCGCTATCTGGCTGCAGTGTTCGGCTGCAAGGTCACCGGAGTGGATATAACCGAGCCCTATTGCCGTGTTGCCACCATGTTGGCCATGAGACTCGGCCTGGCGGACCGGGTCAGCTACCGTCATTGTGATGCGCTCGCCATGCCTTTCGCAGACTCCAGTTTCGACGTCGTCTGGACCCAGCATGCAACAATGAATATTTCTGACAAGTTCAGCTTCTATGAAGAAATTCTGAGGGTTCTTAAACCTGGAGGAGTGCTGGCCAGCTACGATATATTATCCGGGACAGGGGGCGATGTTTATTATCCAGTGCCTTGGGCACGCGATACTGCGACCAGCTTTTTAGTAAGTCCGAAGCAGATGCGCAATGTCCTCGAGGACGTCGGTTTTGAAATCGAGTATTGGCAAGACACTACGGAAATCGGGCGGTGCTGGTTTAAACGCATGGGTGATAAGCTTCGTAACCAAGGGGTGCCCCCTCTAGGAATCCACATCCTTCTGGGGGATGATTTTCAAGTCATGGCGCAAAACCAGGTGCGCAACCTCGAAGAAGACTGTATCTCTCTGATTGAAGCTGTTGTCCGGCGACCTGCCGGATCATAATGTAACAAGTCAATCTGAGAAAAACTCCACGATAAAAACAGGCAGGCACAAGAAAAGGATTTGATATGTCGGACGATATTGCCAGGAAAACTGCCGAAACAGCCAAGCTTTATTTTCGCGGGGTTGAGACGGAAAAACCGTACGAGCTCTGGAAATCTTTCGATAGCGGTCTGGCACGTGACCTCTCGATGTTCATTACCGGTCAGATGTATGCACGGGAAGTGTTACCTCACCCGATGCGTCAACTGGTTGCAGTTGCAGCCTTGACTGTGTTGGAAAAGAAAGAGGAACTCGAACTCCACCTTCGTGCCGCTCTGAATGTTGGCTGCCAGCCTCGTGAACTCGCAGAAGCGATTTTCCAGACGGCAGTCTACGGAGGAGTCCCGGCCATGAACCAGGGGCTGCACGTCTTGCGTAAAGTTCTTAAGGACCAGGGTCTTTGGCCTCTTGGCGAAGCTGGCTGAAAGGCCGTAGAGGGGGGGGGCTATGGGGTGCCTGTGCCGAATTTTTTCGCCAGCGATTTCGAGGATGCTCGTTTTGCCATGCGTTTTTTTGCCCGCTCCGGCGCCTCGTCGTATAATAGTTTTTCTAGCTCGGTTTCAGGAATAACTCCATGAACTATCTTCTTTTCGCCATTGACGTCAAGGGTGACAAACGTGACGAACGATGTAGCGCAAACCGTACGTTCACCGGTTAGCATTTCCTCTGCAACAACCTTGACAAAAACTTCCACCGCGGTCCCATGTGTCCATACAACGAAGGCCTCCAGGCAAACCGATTGCCCTTCTCTGATAGGATGCAGAAAGTCGACCGAGTCGATCGATGCTGTGACGACTGATGTGCGGGCATGACGGGTTGCCGCTATTGCGGCAACGTCATCGATGTTCGCCATGACTTTACCGCCGAACATGGTGCCGTAATGGTTGGTGTCCGGGGGGAGAACCATCAACGTCTTGATGGCACGTGATTGTTTGCAAAGCTTGGTTGGTTTATCTGTCATCTTCTCTATCCTCTAGCCGGGCCTCTGATTAATCGTATCGACAAGCGGTCAGCTTTGGGTTGAGGTTGACGTAAGCAGATGCGTCAACAGGCTTCGGAGGGATGTCTTGAGCTCATCCGCGCAAGCGTACTGTACGTATCCGCTGTTATTCATCTCGCCAAGCGGTGTGTCGTGTTGTTGCTGGAGAATGATCATCGGCTTGCCGATGCCATAGGCGAGCCCCAAAGCGAGCATAACGTTGGGGGCTTGTCCTGCAAGATTGAAAATCGCAAGTCTGCACGAATAGAGTTCCTGGCAGAGCTCGCAGAGTTGGTTGTCATCGATCAAGGGACGGTCTGCAAGGAAAAATGAGAGTCCCTGTGTTTCGAGTGCTGGCTGGATTCCCTGCCAGAATAGCTTCAGGTCAGCCTCTCCATCAGGAATGGCAACGAAAACCCGCTGCTTTGCTGCCGGCGGCGCAATCGGTGTCCCTCCACTGTCGTGGTGAAAAAAAACGGCAAGTGGAGAAGACTGCATCTGCTTCTCCTTGGCAGCTTTGTTCAATTCGTTGATTTTGTCATCCAGACGGTTTACCTGATGGCTGATGGTCCTGACAAATTTTTCCACACACTCCCGTTTTATGGATTTTCCGGATGGGGAATAGTCTGTGGGATTTAACTTGAAAGCAGGAAGATTTATTATTTTGCCGTTATTGAGGAGTGCGGCTGATTGGTTGTAATTTTCCTGCCAACTGTCGAATGCTCGCAGATAGACGTACTGATTGTTCTTCAGGTATTTACTTATTCTTGACAATAAATAATTTAAATTATCAATCTGTTTAGAAAGTTCTGCGCTATCCATTGTTTTGCCTTTATGACACCTGCTGTAACTACGGTTTTGCTGCTCGTGAAATTTTGTCTCTCTTGAGACACTTTAGTTTTCTTGTTTGATATTTTAAAATATCACATATGAACGATATTCGTTAAGTATTGCAAACACAATTAACGTTAAAATATAGGCTGTGTATGCCGACCTTTAAATGCGCCTGAACAATATTCATAACAAGGAAACTTTGTTTACTTATTCGGTAAAACGGTGTTATAAATAATCCCTATCAAATGTGATGACATTGTGAATTTGTCGTTGCCCACTGTCTCTGTAAATCTCTGATTGATTCGGGAGCATAAACCTTATATGAGATCGTCAACTTCGTTGCGAAGCCTGGATGCAAAGCGGTCATCTGAAGAGAAGACCTTGCGGTTGGTTTTTGGCCTTGACCGCAACCAGAAGGTTGTCTCGATTAGTGACAAAAATCCTTTCGACAACCAAGAACAGGATGTCCTGGTTGGTAAAAGCCTTGAACAGGTAGCTGCCCTTCGGCATTTCTATGCTTTGCTGGCCAGGGGCTTCTGCTTCAAATCCTTGCCGGTGCCGGTTGATGATCGCTGGTATACAGCAGAATACCGGCCCGGCGTTGTAAATGGTGCCTTGGCCGGGGGAGAATTGGTTTTGACTGCTCTTGATCGTGGCAATGAGGCAACCATGATTCTTCATGATTTTGTCCAGTCAATCGATCCGTTCTCTCTGGAGGCCGGTGGCGGCATTCTGTTGGTTGATCGTGCCGGATTTATCCTGATGGTCAACCGTGAGTTTGCCGATATCCTCGGGCTGCAAGTTGTCGAAATGGTTGGCCGCCATGTCAACGAGTCGTACCCGGACACGACCTTGTCTCGTCTGCCCAAAGTTATGGATTCGGGAAAGGCCGAAATTGGTGAGCCGCACCAGTTGAACGGTCGGGAAATTGTTGCCAGTCGTTGGCCCCTGATAAAAAATGGCAAAACTTTTGGAGCCTACGGCAAGGTGCAGTTACGGGATGGGAAGGGGGGCTCTCCAAGGGTCGGCAATCTATCGCCGCAAGAAAACAGGTCCTCTCGCAGGAGTATTGCTGGCCACCGTCCAAAGGCCCTCTACAATGTTGATCACATCGTCTGTCATGGTCAGACCATGCATGATCTGAAGGAGCGCCTGGCGAGAATTTCTGGTCGCTCTTCAACCGTATTGCTGACTGGCGAGAGTGGAACCGGCAAGGAACTTTTTGCGCATGCGATTCACTCCTCCAGTCGTCGCAGTGACGGCCCTTTCGTAAGGGTCAATTGTGCCGCGATCCCTGAGAATCTTCTTGAGGCAGAGCTTTTCGGTTATGTTGAGGGAGCTTTCTCGGGAGCAAGACGCGGTGGTCAGATTGGTAAGTTCGAGCAGGCTCACGGTGGTACGCTTTTCCTTGACGAAATCAGTGAGATGCCACTTGCCATGCAGGCTAAGCTGTTGCGAGTTTTGCAGGAACGTGAAGTTGCCCCACTGGGCAGTCAGGATATCCGCTTTGTCGATGTTCGTTTCATTGCTGCCACTAATTGTGATGCTCTGACTCTGGTTAAGGAGGGGAGGTTGCGTTCCGACCTTTATTATCGTATTAACGTCGTATCTCTGCCTATCCCGCCGTTGCGAGACCGTAAGGAAGATATCTTTCATCTTACCAGACATTTCGTCGAGCAGTTTAATATCGAATTTGATTTGAATGTTCAGGGCCTCAGTTCTCGTGCCTGGACAGCATTAAAATCCTATCCATTCCCAGGGAATGTCCGTGAACTGCGCAGTGCCATCGAGAGTGCTTTCAATATGGTAAACGGTCCGTTTATCAGACTGTATGATCTTCCCGTGCCGATTGCCGAACTCCACAGTCCTGATGAACCTGTCGTTTTCGGCAGTGGTGTGTTCGGTCTGGGTGCCTCTAAGGACTTGGGGGGGCGGTCGCTTCAGGACATTATGGAAGAGATTGAAAAGGATCTGATCCTGAGTGCAATGGAAAAGGTCGGCGGCAACAAACTGGTCGCTGCCAATCTGCTTGGGATTTCCCGACCCGGGCTATATAAGAAGTTGCAGAAATACAAGCTGCACTAGGTCGGCCTCAGGTGGTATAGCCGTCAGAATAGGACTTGTTGTGCTCCGGTCAGATTTGTTTGTAATGCTATGTTCACCAAAGTTTCTGGGGCTTCAAATTTGTCCCTTATGTCATCGTCTTTAACAGTCTCAATATCAATGTAAACAATTGGTGACAAATTAGTCAGGGAGAAGTCGTCTGAAGTTCTTTTAATCTCTAAAATTACTTACTAAGTTCAGGGTTTTAGCGTTCCGTTAAGGCCCATTTAAATTTTATAACGCTGTTTGGTATTCGTTTTGCACCATTCTTTTCATATATAAGACTGTCAAGTGCAGTGTCACATGTCTGTCGTCTTCTGGAACTCCGGAGATAAGCTATTATGAGTGATAATCAGCCCCTGCTAAAGGTCGATAATATTTTTCTGTCTTTTGGTGGTGTGCATGCTCTGCGAGAAGTCTCTTTCGAAGTTGAGTCTGGAGAGGTCTTCTCAATAATTGGCCCTAATGGTGCGGGCAAGACATCGATGCTCAATTGCATCTCTGGGCGCTATCAGCCCAACCGCGGACAGATCGCCTTCAAGGGGCAGAATGTCATCGGCTTGAAACCAAACGACCGTTGTACTCTTGGTATAGGTCGAACCTTTCAGAACCTTGCGCTTTTCAATCATATGACTGTGTTAGACAATATTATGGTTGGACGCCACCACCTGCTCAAGAACAATTTTCTGACGGGTCCTTTGTACTGGTTCTCAGGTGCTCGTAATGAGGAGCTGAAACATCGTCGGGAAGTCGAGGACATTATTGATTTTCTCGAAATTGCCCATATTCGCAAAGAGGTTGCAGGAACGCTTTCTTATGGTTTGCGCAAACGGGTCGAACTGGCCCGGGCGGTTGCTTTGCGCCCCGACCTGATTCTGCTTGATGAGCCGATGGCAGGTATGAATCTGGAAGAAAAAGAAGATATGGCCCGTTACGTTATCGATCTCAATGAAGAGTGGGGCATGACAGTCATTATGATTGAGCACGATATGGGCGTGGTCATGGACATCTCGCACCGAGTGATGGTCCTTGATTTCGGCAAAGAAATATGTACCGGCCTCCCCGATGAAGTTATGGATAACGAGCAGGTGAAATCTGCTTATCTAGGTGTTGGTCTCGATGACGAAACACAGGAAAAGCCTGGAGAGGTGGCTTGATGACAGCGCTGCACTCGGATTATACCGACGTAAAAAAATATGACACCTTCCCTAAGCTGCTCGCTTATAACGCAGAGAGCTGGCCGGACGAAGTGGCCTTGAGGGAGAAGGAGTTCGGTATCTGGAATGCCTTTTCATGGGCAGACTACAACCGCCATGTCAAGTTGTTCGCCCTAGGTATGCACCAGCTTGGTATCGGTCATAAAGATTCCGTCGGCATTATCGGCGACAACCGGCCGGAGTGGGTTTATGGAGAAATATCCTCACACGCTCTCAGGGCCATGATCTTCGGTATTTATCAGGATTCCCTTAATGAAGAGGTTGCCTACCTGATCAACTACGCCGGTGCCAAGATCATCATCGCCGAAGATGAAGAGCAGGTCGACAAGGTTCTTGAGATTACCGAAGAATGTCCATGCGTAGAGCATATTATTTACTGCGATCCACGTGGCATGCGCAAGTATGACGACCCCAGGCTGATGAGCCACCTTGATCTGATGGCCAGCGGCCAGAAGCTCGATGACGAACAACCTGAGCTCTATATGCAGCTGGTTAACCAGGGCAAAGCCGAAGATGTAGCGATTCTCTGTCCGACATCGGGTACGACTTCTAATCCGAAGTTGGCCATGCTGCAGGCGGGGCCAATGCTGGAGCATTGCGTCGCTTACCTTGAGGCAGACCCAAAGTATCCGAGCGACAACTATGTCTCGGTACTGCCTCTGCCCTGGATCATGGAGCAGGTGTATGCCGTGGCCCAAGCTTTGATCAGCAGGATTGTCGTCAACTTTGTTGAAGAGCCGGAAACCATGATGGCAGACTTGCGCGAGATCGGACCAACCTTTGTGCTGCTCGCACCACGTGTCTGGGAGTCGGTCGCTGCCGATGTCAAGGCCAAGATGATGGACGCGACCAGGTTCAAGCAGATGATGTATCGCTTTGCTATGAAACTTGCTGACAAGGCTGCTGCAGAAGAGCAGGGTAAACAATCAAAGTTGGCTTATTGGCTTTTGTTCCGTCCTCTGAAAGACCGTCTTGGTTTCACTTACCTGCGCTCTGCCGCGACGGGCGGTGCCGCCCTTGGGCCCGACACCTTCAAATTCTTCCTGGGTATGGGGGTGCCGTTACGCCAACTCTACGGCCAGACCGAACTGGCTGGCGCCTACACCATCCATGAACCTGATGATGTTGATTTTGACAGCGTTGGCATACCATTTCGCAATGCCCAGGTGCGTATTGACAACCCGGATCACAACGGTGTCGGCGAGGTTGTCGCCAAAACCTGCGGTATGTTCCTTGGCTACTACAATAATCAGGCAGAGACGGATGCTTCTCTCGATGATGGCTGGATGCACACCGGAGATGCTGGCTACTTCAAAAAAGAGAACAACCACTTGGTGGTTATCGACCGGATCAGCGACCTGGCCGAGACTTCTAACGGCGATAAGTTCTCTCCCCAGTTCATCGAAAATAAACTCAAGTTCTCACCGTTTATAGCCGAAGCGGTGGTTCAAGGTGATGGTCGCCCTTATCTTTCGGCCATTATTTGCATCCGTTTTGAGATCGTTGCCAAATGGGCGGAGCAGCGTAACATAGCTTTTACCAACTACATCAATCTCTCTGCCCAGGAGAGAATCTATGAGATGGTGCAAAAAGAGGTGGAAACGGTTAATGAAACCCTGCCTGAAGCGCAGCAGGTTCGTAAATTCCTTCTGCTTTACAAGCAACTTGATGCCGATGACGGTGAGTTGACCAGAACCAGAAAAGTGCGTCGTGGTGTCATCAAGGAGAAATATGCCGACATCATCGACACCATCTATTCCGACTTGGATGTTGTCCATATCGACACGGTGATTACTTTCCAGGATGGTAACAAGTCGCGTGTTCAGACCGATGTCCGAGTTGTGGACCTTATCCCTTCACGCCCTGAAGCGACAAAGGACGCGGTGTAAAAGCACTGTGTACAGAGACGGGAGAACAACTAATGAATTATGAATTACTACTGCAACTGATCATCAACGGACTCATTGTCGGTACCCTTTACGGGGTCGTGGCCATGTGTTTTGTGCTGATCTATAAGTCGACCCGTGTCGTTAACTTTGCCCAGGGGGAGTTTCTTTTGATTGGTGCCTGGACTTGCTGGGCCATGCTAGTCAAGTTCGAGCTGCCATTTTATGTGGGCTTCCCGCTGACTCTGGTTTTTATGATGGTCTTCGGCGTGGTTCTGCAGGTCCTGGTGCTGCGGCCGATGATCGGTGAGCCGATTATTTCCGTGATCATGGTTACAATCGGGCTGTCCATGTTTTTTCAGGGGTTGGTCTCCTGGATTTTTGGTGGTTACACGAAAGCGTTTCCCACTGTCTTCGAAACCGCGTCGGTGAAGATTGGCGGGTTGCATATTGAAACGGCTTATATCATGAGCGTGGTTGTTTCGGTGGTCATCATGATCGCCTTTTACTTCTTCTTCAAATATTCACGCATGGGCCTGGCGATGCGGGCCACTGCATTTGACCAGCAGATAGCGCAGAGCCTTGGCATCTCGGTCAAACATGTTTTTGCCGCCTCCTGGGCAATTTCGGCGGTAGTCTCGGCTCTTGCCGGGGTGGTTATCGGCATGGTCAACGGGGTCTCCTCTGCACTCTCCTTTATCGGAATCAAGGTCTTTCCGGTTGTCATCCTCGGCGGCCTTGACTCGATTGTCGGTGCCATAGTCGGTGGCTTGATGATCGGGGTGCTTGAGAACCTGGCCGAGTTTTTTGACAGCCAGTGGCTGCACTTTGGCAACATGTACAATATTGCCCCATTCTATGCCCTGGTAATTATCCTGATGATCAAGCCGTACGGCCTGTTCGGCACCAAAGATATCGAGAGGATTTAATCGATGGCTTCTGCTCATTCTCGCATGCGTTGCGGAGAATTCCGCACAACCTACCAAGCGGACTTGACCATCTTCCCTACACCACTGGCTCGGCGAGTTGCAGTCGCTTCAGTGCTTTTTCTGCTTATCTCTCCGCTCTTTCTGGATGCCTACCACCTGAACCTTCTGATTCAGATCGGTTATTACGGCATTGCAGCCCTTGGTTTGAATATTGTCGTTGGCTTTACTGGTCAGATTTCCCTTGGCCATGCGGCCTTTTTCGGCCTGGGAGCTTTCACTTCCGCATGGATTAGTAACAATTCTGGCATTCCGGTCTTCTTTACCATTCCTTTGGCTGCTCTTCTGACCATGGCTGTCGGTCTTATAGTCGGCATCCCGGCCGGTCGCATCAAGGGGCTTTACCTGGCGATTGCAACCCTGGCTTCGCAATATATTCTTGAAGATTTTTTTGCCAGGGCTGAGTGGTTTACCGGTGGTTCATCCGGTGCTATGGCCAGCCCTGTTTCGATTTTTGGTTATGAAATGTACAGCGACAAGTCTTTCTTTTATATCGTCCTCTTCTACGTCGTGATTATGTATGTAGCAGGGGCCAACTTGATGCGTACCCGCGATGGTCGTGCTTTCATTGCGGTACGCGACCATTACCTCTCTGCTGAGATCATGGGCATCAACCTGAACAAGTACCGGATTCTCTCATTTGGCATATCCTCTTTTTATGCCGGGATTGGTGGGGCTCTCTTCGGTCATTACCTGGGCTTTGTCTCAGCAGAAGGCTTCACCTTAATGCTCTCTATACAGTTCCTCGCCATGGTGATTATCGGTGGCCTGGGGTCGGTGATGGGAGCAATGCTGGGAACCATTTTTATGGTCCTGTTGCCGGAAGTGATGGAGTACGGTGTACACCTGGTCGGCAGCCAAAGCTCGGCCCTGACTCAGGCGCTGGCTTATATCAAGGAGATGGCTATTGGTCTGGCGATAATACTGTTCCTGATTTTTGAACCGGACGGGCTGGCTCATCGCTGGAAGATGATTAAGAATTACTGGAAGCTTTACCCCTTTTCATACTAAGTGGAAATTAGCCCGGACGTGTCTCGTTCGGCATTGCAAGTTTTGCAGCTGGGAAGTTGTTTCCCCGGAGGCCCGGCAAAGACTATCAACGATTAGAAGGAGGAAAACGTCATGCGCAAAACGTTACTCTGCGGAACCACTCTACTGGCAATCTTTGGCTTCTCAACCATGGCAACCGCTGCCGACACGATTCCCGTCGGACATCTGGCCTGTTACACCGGACCGACTTCGGATGTCGGCGGCCCTTATGGCAACGGCGTTGCCGATGCAATGAACTACATCAATGCAAATGGAGGGGTCAACGGCAAGCAACTCGATTATGAGACAGTTGACTATTCCTACAAGGCTCCTCAGGCTATCGCCACCTACAAGAAGTGGATGTCCGATAAAAAGCCTGTTGCGATTCAAGGTTGGGGTACCGCCGATACCGAAGCTCTGGTTCAGTTTATTGCCAGGGACGAGGTCCCTTACTTCTCTGCCTCCTACTCAGGCCACTTGACCGACCCGACCGGCAAGTCGCCAAAAACCAAGGCACCCGCTCCCTATAATTTCTTCTACGGGCCATCCTATTCAGACACATGTCGCGGTCTGGTACAGTGGGCAGCTGATGATTGGAAAGCCAAGGGCAATAAAGGCACACCGAAATTTATCCACATGGGCGCCAACCACCCCTATCCCAACGCACCCAAGGCCGCCTGCGCCGAGTATGCTACAGAACTTGGTTTTGAAGTCCTCAACCCGATCGTTTACGACCTCAAGCCCGGTGACGCCAAGGCCCAGTGCCTGACCCTCAAGGATTCCGGCGCCAACTATGCTTATATGGGCAATACTGCGGGCTCCAACATCTCCCTGCTGAATTCCTGTGGGACCGTCGGTGCCAAACCACAGTACCTGGCGAATATTTGGGGGTGGGATGAAAATGCTATTAAAGCAGCACAAGAGGCCGGTGATGGTGTTGCCGTGCCTCTCGGTTCACCATCATGGAAATCTGATGCTCCAGGGATGGCAACTGTACGCGATATCTCCAAGTTGTCCGATCCAAGCGGAGAGACCTATCGCAACCTCCACTACATGCGCGGTGTCTGCGCAGTCTTTTTTATGAAGGATGCCATGACTGCTGCCGATAAGATGGATGGCGGTATTACAGGTGCAAACATCAAGAAGGGCATGGAGCAGATGGTGAATCATGTCCCGGCTGGTCTGGAAGGTGTCTGTAAGCCTTCTACCTGGACCAGCGAAGATCACCGTGGTACGACCGAGGTTTCGGTCTACACCACTACCTACAACGGCGGTGATTTTAAGTTTAACCAGCAATCAACGGTAGTCGTGCCGCGTCGCGACGATTGGCTCGGTTGGTAAGATGAATGATGGAGGGGCGGTGGCCTTGCCGTCCCTCCATATCAAATTGTTTGAAGTCCCAGGTTGTCAGTCTGACAGTTCCGGACCAGACTGACAACCTGGAATTTGAAGCCCAGAAAAGAGGAGCGACAACGATGGCAGACCCGGCGCAGAAAGTAGAAGCCAAAGAATCGATCCTGTCAATTAACAACATCGAGGTTGTTTACGATGATGTCATCCTCGTGCTACGTGGGATCAGTCTAGAAGTCCCTAAAGGTGAAATTGTCACCCTGCTTGGTCCGAATGGTGCCGGTAAATCAACGACCCTCAAAGCAGTCTCTGGACTGCTTCAGACCGAGGACGGCGAAGTGACCAAGGGCTCCATCCATTTCAAGGGTGAATCCATCGGCAACCGGGCACCGGATGATATTGTGCGACGTGGGATTTTCCAGGTCATGGAAGGACGCCGTATCATTGAGGACATGAATGTTATCGAGAATCTGCGTTTGGGTGCTTATACACGTCGTGATAAGGAAATCAAGGATGACATCGAAAAGGTCTTTCATTATTTCCCGAGATTAAAAGAACGGCGGAGCGGTCCGGCGGGTTATCTCTCCGGAGGCGAGCAGCAGATGCTAGCGATTGGTCGTGCGGTCATGGCTCGCCCTGAAATGATCTTGCTCGATGAACCTTCCATGGGTCTCTCACCACTTCTGGTCAAAGAAGTTTTCAATATTATCCGCAGTATCAACCAGGAACAGGGGATCACTATGTTGTTGGTTGAACAGAATGCCAACATGGCCTTGCACTGCGCTTCCTATGGCTATGTCATGGAATCTGGTAAAATCGCCCTTGATGGCACCGGCGAAGAGTTACTCAATAACGAAGATATGAAGGAATTCTACCTCTCGGGCGGTGACAAGGATCGTAAGTCTTTCAAGAATCTCAAGTCGTACAAGCGTCGCAAACGTTGGATGTAAACGACGGGGAGAGTGCAATGGCCGCTTTTTTTGACAATCTGGAGAACCGTGAACCTGCTGTACGTGAAGCTGAGCAAATGGCAGAGCTTTCAAAATTGGTGGCTCACGCCCAGCAAAACGCACCTGCCTTCACTCGCCTGTTAGCCGGGATCGAGGCTGCCGGAGTCAATAGCCGCGAGGCTTTGGCCTGTTTGCCTCTGACCCGTAAAGATGAGTTAATCGATCTGCAACGGCAACAGCGGCCCTTTGGCGGTTTGTGTGCGATTAAGGCGCCAGAACTGAACCGTGTATTCTCCTCACCCGGTCCCATCTACGAACCCGGAAGCCAGCGAGCTGATTTCTGGCGTTTTGCACGGGCGCTCTATGCTGCCGGTTTTCGAAACGGCGATTTGCTGCATAACTGTTTCGCCTATCACTTTACTCCTGCTGGAGCCATGGTCGAGTCGGGTGGGCATGCTTTGGGTTGTACTGTTTTTGCTGCCGGCCCAGGACAACTTGAAGGGCAGGTTCAGGCTATTGCTGACTTGCGACCGGACGGCTATGTTGGTACGCCGTCATTTCTCAAGCTGATCATTGATAAGGCCGATGAACTTGGAGTTCAGATCGCCAGCTTAAACAAGGCTCTGGTCTCTGGTGAGTACTTGCCACCGACCTTGCGCGAAACCTTTGCCGATCGCGGCATTAAAGTCCTCCAGTGCTACGCCACCGCCGACCTCGGACTGATCGCCTATGAGTCGCCGGCACTCGAGGGGATGATCGTCGACGAAGGGATTATTCTCGAAATTGTCCGTCCTGGAACTGGCGATCCGGTGCCCGAGGGCGAGGTCGGTGAAGTCGTTATAACGACCCTGTCCGACGAATACCCCCTGGTGCGATTTGCCACCGGTGACCTCTCTGCAATTCTCACCGGTGAGAGTCCCTGTGGTCGCACCAACCGGCGGATCAAGGGTTGGTTAGGCCGCGCGGACCAGACGGCTAAAGTTCGAGGCATGTTCGTCCATCCTACGCAGGTTGCCAAAATCTTGCGACAGCACCCGGAAATCCAAAAAGGGCGATTGGTTGTAGAGAGAATTAATGATGCAGATTCGATGGTTCTGCACTGCGAGGTGGCTGTAGCGGTACCTGATAATTTTGCCGACACAATAGCTGCCACGATACGACAAGTATGCAATCTGCGTGGCGAGGTCACCATTGTGCCTGTAGACAGTCTCGCTAACGACGGCAAAGTGATTGATGATCTTCGTCCTGTCGATGCTTAAATGGAATCAGGTCCTTGGTCATGCTTGATGATAGCCTGCATGGCTTCCGGGTCCTCGACCTCAGTCAGTACCTCCCTGGCCCATATGCGACGCGCCTGCTCGCTGATCTCGGTGCTGATGTCGTCAAGGTCGAGCCACCGGGTGGCGATCCGATGCGCACATTTATCTTCCAGGATGATGATTCTTTATCTCCACTTTATAAACAGGTCAATGCCGGCAAAACAATCATTCGTCTCGATTTGAAAACTGATTGCGATAGCGCGTGCTTTGCAGAAATGGTGAAGGCCGCTGATGTTTTGCTTGAGTCATATCGGCCGGGAGTCATGAGCCGTCTCGGCTTCGACCGGGAGCGACTTCGATCTCTTAACCCCAGACTGATCCATTGTGCTATCTCCGGTTTTGGACAGGATGGGCCTGCCAGTCAAAGAGCAGGGCATGACCTGACGTATATGGCCCTGAGCGGCATGCTTTCCCATACCGGAACAACGACGACCCCTGTTATCCCTTTCCCACCGGTTTCCGATTACGCAGCTGGCCAGCAAGCTGTAAACATGATTCTGTCTGCATTACTGAGCAGAGAGAGACATGGCAACGGTTGCTTTATCGACACCAGCTTATTTGAAACTGTGCTTTCCTGGCAATCCTTTGGCCAGGCAGGTGTCGGGCGACCAGGTCGGCAGCTTGAGCCGGGCCGAGGCCTGATTACCGGCGGAGTGGCGTGCTACCAGATATACCGAACCAAGGATGAAAAATTCGTGGTCCTCGGAGCGCTCGAGGAGAAGTTCTGGCAGGCCTTCTGCTCTGCTGTTAAACGGCCCGACTGGTTGACCAGGCAGCACGAGCCGATGCCGCAGACCTCTCTGATCAGAGAGTTGGGTGCTTTCTTCGCTACGGCGACT
>JAOUDB010000422.1 GCA_029859485.1 Desulfuromonadales bacterium
CGGAAAGTCTCAGGGTCATCTTCAGCCTCAAGCATTCCAAAAAAGCCTGTGGCATCATTGTATCGATCTAAATGAAGTTGATCGACCTGGGCGCTGATGCGGCCAACAACACGTTCTCCGCGCCAGGCAATCCATGCCTGAAAGTCTGCATGTTCGAAATAGGGGTTTTTTTCTGACAGGTGCCATTTTCTCTCGAAGGTCAACGGCGGGACCCAATGTGGATCGTCCTTGTATATCGGCCATGGGACTTTAATGAAACGATCGATCATGCGGCGTCCTGCAACAGGAATAATCTGCAAGCTTTCACGCCCTTGATCATCGCTAAACATCTTGTTTTTCACGTATGTCCTTATTGTCCAGAAAAGTCTGGGGATTTGAATAATAACCGAACGTCGGTTAGCATATAACAAAATTGAACAGGTGTGAATATTGTTGAGTTTTTAATTGAACCTGGTGCGATGCTGGACGGTCTCGCCAGGCAACGAACTCCGGGAGGTTCAAGCCAATGAATGCAACGATGAAGAAGTTCGGCTACCCCGAGACCCTGATCCGGGAATACAAGCATTGGGTGGTCCTGTTGCGTCCTCAGCAGGCGACCTTGGGCGCTCTTGTTCTTGTCTGCAAAGATGAAGCTGGAGCCTTTTCTGAAATCAGCCTCGCGGCTTTCTCGGAACTGAAAGAGGTTACGTCAGCGATAGAGCTTCATTTGGGACGCTGCTTCTCTTACGACAAAATCAATTACCTGATGTTGATGATGATCGACAAGGATGTACACTTTCACGTGTTGCCCCGTTATGCCGAGAGTCGCGTTTTTGACCAGATCGAATTCGAGGATCCGGGATGGCCGGGCCCCCCGGATTTATCCAGAGTCAATTCGACCGGGGCGGCCATCAACCAGGGGCTTCAAACAAAACTGCAAAAAGCATTCAAAGAGGAAGTCTTTTAACTAGAGACATGGAGGCAAAAAGGCGTATCGCCCAAGAAGGCATCAACTCTCTCAACTGTGCGTTTCAGCCACATAAAGATGTGAAAATACAACAAATTGCAAATTTGTAATTTGACAATTGAACCTGCAAACGTCTAGTATAGTGAGAATTTTATGTATTGGCACTAACCTTGCTCACATAAAAAGACAAATGACTCTTATTACACCGACACCTACAGAGAGCCTCATCCCTCTCAGAACAGCCGATTTCTCGAATCTGGCGGAAGCACTGGATTATGCTGCGCAGGGTTCCAGTGGACTCAATTTCTACAGTGGTCGTGGGGAACTTCGAAAATGTCTCACCTATGCCGACCTGCGTAAAGAGGCCCGTTCACTCGCCAGACGTCTACTCGGGCTTCAATTGCAAAGAGGTTCACGAATCGCCATTATCGCAGAAACCCACCCGGACTTTCTGCGTTTCTTTTTTGCCTGCCAGTACGCCGGCTATACGCCTGTCCCCTTACCGGCCACTATCCATCTCGGTGGCCACAAGGCCTACGTTGATCAGTTGCGCGGCTTGCTGCTTAAAAGCCTGGCGGCCGTCGCGGTGGCGCAGGCAGACTTCCTTCCTTTCCTGATTGAAGCCAGCGAAGGCCTCGGGCTAAAGCTGGTCGATCAACCCGACAGTTTTGATCAGCTTGACGAACATGACGGTCCGCTGTCTCCATTGCAAGCAAACGAGACGGCCTACCTGCAGTACACCTCCGGCAGTACACGTTTCCCGAGGAGCGTCATGGTGAGCGAAGCAGCCGTGATGCATAACCTTTCGGGTATCACCAGGGACGGCCTCAAGGTTCGTCATGGTGACAGATGTGTGTCCTGGTTACCGTATTACCACGATATGGGCCTGGTCGGATTTGTTCTGGCCCCCCTGGCCTCACAACTTTCGGTTGACTACCTTGCTACCCGAGATTTTGCCATGCGGCCTCGCATGTGGCTGAGCCTGATGACCCGCAACCGTGGCACTATTTCTTTCAGTCCTCCTTTCGGTTACGACCTTTGCTCACGCAGAATACGTCAAAATGAACCGGAGTCGTTTGACCTCAGCGCATGGCGCATTGCCGGTGTAGGGGCCGAAACGATTCGGGTCGATGTGCTGGAAGCCTTCGCTGAAAAACTCGAACCTTTCGGTTTCAACCGCAAAGCCTTTGTCGCCAGTTACGGTATGGCCGAGTGCTGTCTTGCTGTCAGCTTTGCCCCGCTTGACCAAGGTCCCATCATCGACGCAATAGACACGGAGCAGCTCTCTGAACAACAGCAAGCCCTTCCCGTCACCGACAGCCCTGCCACTGATCAACGCACCAAGAGACTGGTCAACTGTGGTTCTCCATTGCCCGGGCACGAGATCGTCGTCAAGAGCGGGGATGGTGAAGTTCTTCCTGACCGTCAGTGTGGTGTCATCCATGTCCACGGCCCCAGTGTTATGTCAGGTTATTTCGGAGACCCCGAGGCGACAGCTGAAGTCCTTTCCGCTGATGGCTGGCTGAACACGGGAGATATCGGCTACCTTGACAAGGGGACCCTTGTCATTACCGGCCGTGAAAAAGACCTGATTATCATTAATGGCCGCAATATCTGGCCCCAGGATCTCGAGAACTTTGCCGAGCAGCAGCCTGAAGTCAGGCCTGGCGACGCTTCAGCGATCTCGGTCCCTGCCGAAGACGGCTCCGATGCCGCGGTCATGGTTGTACAATACCGTGAAGCTGATGAGGGCAAACGCAATGAACTTGCAAACAGGATCGCTGCCGAGATTCGTCAACAGCTTGGCATTGACTGCACTATTGAGCTCGTTTCCGCCCACACCCTTCCCCGGACCTCCTCCGGGAAACTGTCCCGTGCTGGGACACGATGCGACTACCTGAAGCGGCAGGCAGAAATTGCCTCAGAAACCAGAGAAACCACATCTGTGGACCACGCGACGGGCTTAGCCTCTCCTTCTTTGCGCCTGGCCGTTGCAGGTCAGAATCGAACACACTAGCGAAACATTGAACCTCTCCGGGAAACGACTTCTGTTGTGATTAGATTGGCAGTCACTGGGGCAACGGGCTTTATCGGCAAGATTTTGCTCGAGCGCCTCGCAGGCCAGGGTTTTCAAGTCAAAGCTCTGTACCGTCCCGCATCCGTTCCACCTCCCAAACCGACAGACTCAGTTCATTGGCAGGCCGGCAATCTTGCTGACGAAGACAGCTTGCACGCTCTCGTCGAAGGCGTTGACGCAGTCGT
>JAOUDB010000047.1 GCA_029859485.1 Desulfuromonadales bacterium
AAGGCTGAAATTGCTGAAGTAAAATGTGGCGTCATCAGGACATGAATGCCATTTAAGGGCTGCATCAGGTGCAACATTAGCGGCATCATTGCGACCGGTAACAGTGCAAAGGAGAAGACCAGGGCGTAGCGGGCGATCTCCTTCAGCCTCTCGACGTTGAAGACGTGGTAGAGCGATGACAGGACAAATGCGCCGGCGACCAGACCGGTCATATAAGGGTACATAACGATTTGGATCGACCAATATACGTATTCATTGGGGAGGACAAAGAGGTCTTTGATGGTCCAGGCTTCACCGTGAACGACCATTTGGGCTACTTGTTCAACCATGACTAGCGTACCTCCTTGTTCAGACCGATGTAGTAGACGTTCGGCTTGGTACCGTACTCATCGCGCAATACGCCAACCCGCTGATTCATGAGCGCTTGTGCAACCGGATCATTGGGGTCTTTCAAGTTGCCGATCTGGCGGGCGCCATAGGGACAGGCTTGAGCGCATGCCGCGTTGTCGCCCTTTTTGATGCGGTGATAGCAGAAGGTGCACTTGTCTGCGACATGCTCCACCGGATGGAAGAAGCGGACTCCGTAAGGACAGCCCATGATGCAGTAACCGCAGCCGATGCACCATGTTCGATCGACCAGGACAGCGCCGTCTGCTGTCTGATAGGTGGCACCGACTGGGCAGACTTGAACGCAGGCTGGGGTCGTGCAGTGATTGCAGAGCTTTGGCACGAAAAAGGCCTGGGCGATCTCGTTCTCCGGTACCAGCGTCATGCCAGAGTGGTTCTGGTCGAGTAACTTGGTTGTGAAGCCTTCACGAGCTCCTTTCGGGCTATCCATGACAACATCACCATCTTTCTTGATGACATAGCGCTCAACCCAGGTGCGAGTTACATTGGCTTCGAAGGGAATATCATTTTCAGTTTTACAGGCCTTAACGCAGAAGCCGCAGCCAACACACTTGTGGGTGTCAACGAGGAAGCCCCACTTTAATTGTGGATTGGCAGCGAAAAGTTCTTTGGGGGTTATAAAGTCCAGCGCGGAGACCGAAACTGAAGCACCTGCAACAAAAACCGCGGTACTTTTTAAAAAGTCACGTCTTTTCATATCACATATCCTCCAGGCTCGGATTGTGCGGATTGTGACACTCGCTGCACTCCTCACCTTTGTTGTGCTGAGCTGGTTCTATGCCAGGAATATCATTGCGGTCGCTGGACGGCATGGTGAGTTTCGCGTGACAGCGAATACATAGCTCCCGACTCCTGTCTATGATCAACTTTTCAGGGTCATCAGGATGGTCAAATGCTGCGCCATGACAGTTCTCACAAGGGATTGTGGCGTGATGCGCACTCTCGACTTCCTCGATCTTGTCGTCGTGACATTCGTTGCAGTAGTCGTTACCTTTGTACTTTGCAGGGTAGTCTTTCCACTCTTGCTCATTACTTAGTCGATGGTAGCCAAAGGTGTACCCTTGATCATGCGTACCAAAATCAGAGGGAACGTAGAATGCTCTGAACAACAAGATACCGATGACTATGGCAATGACCACGAATAGCGGTCGCCAAACATGGTTTTTCACGGGCTTCTCCTTATGCAGTGGGTTATTTTCCCATAGTTGATTAAAGTAAAACGTGGTTTTGTTTCTAGCATGACCCTTGGGGGCCTGTCAATCCTTACTACAGTAATAGGATCGTGATTTAGTATTATCGTTTTTTTTGTAAAATTCTTTAAGACCTTATAATCTAAAGCATTAAATTTTGTTAGTGATAGTTTTTTTATCTTTTTAGGCGGGGAAATCTTGACATGCCCATAAAAATAAAATAGTGTTTTATTGTGTAGTACGGTAAAAGAGTAGGGTAAGCGCCCGGACTTTTTCTGTCTTGTGCCGAGCTGTTAGCTTTTGGCCTTCTTGGATGGTATCAAGATTTAGAACAGTCTAAAAGAGTCTGGTCTACTTTCAACTCCATGCTGTGACAATTCATTGAATGCGAGGTGTTGTGGTGGAAAATCCTGTCGAACTTGAAAAACGTGTAGCAGATCTCGAGGCTCAGCTTGCTGTGTTGTCGGAAACTGTTGCTGGCTTGCAGGTGGACCAAGAGCAGCGCTCCGAGGTACCGAACATAAAGAAGAAAACGGCTCGCAAGGTTCACTCACAGGGCGAAACCTCTGAAGAGATCCTCTCCTGGGTTGATAAATCCTATATCCTCTCGCGGATCGCGACCACCAGCTTCATCGTTGCGGTTGCCCTGGCATTAAGAACTGCAACGGACAGTGGTAGCATTGATTTGCAGATTGGTTCCTTCCTCGGCATGCTCTATGCTTTTGGGCTGATCATGTATAGCTGGTTTGCCTATAAGGAGCGTAGCATTCAGGCGCCGGTGTATATCCTTTGGGGAACCATTATCATGTGCAGTGTGGTGGTGGAGGCTCATCGTGTTTTCGACACAGTGCCATCGGAAATGGCTTACGTGGTTATGGCGGCAACCGGATTGGTGGCAACCGTTATCAGTCGAATGCACCATGTGGCTTTGCCGGTTTTCGTTGGAACCCTCGGAATGAGTTTCGGTAGCTTCGCCATCAATTACCCGAGTCCGATTTTCCCTTATCTTGTCATTATTATGGGTCTGGCAAATATTTTTGCCACTTATGCAACACGTCTGCTACGGGCTTCATGGCTGCGCTGGTTGCTGTTTGCCTTGACTCTTTTCATGATTCAGATATGGGATCTGAAACTGTCTATCTATCTCAGCAAGCTGAGTCCTGAGAACCTTGAGTTCTCTGTGCAGGGATTGATGCCATCGATCGGTTTCCTGGGCGTAGTGCTTGCGGCTATCGCCCTGCTGGGTGTTTTGGGTAAAGTCCAGCAGAGGATCTCGAAGTTCGATATTGTTTTGCCGGTCCTCAATGTTTGCTGGGTTTACCTGGCGGCTAAATATGCTATCGGGCAGGGACTGACATCTCCGCAGACTTTCGGCTGGATCGCGGTGTGTGCTGCCCTGATTCACCTGATGGTCGGCTGGTGGTTGCTTGGTCGCGCTGAGGGTGGGGCTTTGGGAACAACCTCCTTTTCCCTTGCCGGAGGTTTGCTTCTGGCTTTCGCCGCACCTATGGCGATTGGTCATGCGGTAATCGCCACAGCTATGGTTGCTCTGCTGGCTGTGGCGATGATCTGGATTTCAGTTCGACGTAACAACCACGGCTTACGTTTGATTTCGTATGTGCTGCAACTGTACGCCTGTTCAGCACTGGTCTATTTGCTATGGGCGACTGGAGGTACCAAGCCTTCGCTGGTCGGTGCTCTCTCCTCGGGGCTTCTGGCAAGTATTGCCTTCTGTCATTATTTCTGGGCTCGTCGACATCCGGCAATCCCTGGTGAATCATTCATGTATAAGCTCAATAAGAATGATCGCGGTGCCAGCGTTCTTCTTGTGGCGGCCTTGTTCAGCGGCTTCTTTACCATGCGGGTCGGGCTCTATCAGGCGCTTGATTTTATGCATATGGCAACGCATAGCGCTTTTGGTGGTGCACAGTCGGTCCTGATTAACGTTACAGCTGCGGTCCTTTTATGGCTCAGCTTGATGAGACGTAATAAGGAGCTACGCAATGTAGCGGTTGTAATAACCGTGATCGGGGCCGGTAAGGTTTTTCTGATGGATATGGTGCAGTTGAAGGGGATGCCGCTGATGATCAGTGTCTTTACCTTCGGTCTTGTTGCGGCCTTAGCCTCATTTGTGCTGGGCCGGTGGAACAAAAAAGATCAGGCTGGAGCGGTGGAAAATCCTTAAGCAGAACCGCTTCCCGGGTTTGAGGTTGCTTCAAATTGATCCAACTAAAAAGGGCCTTCGCATTTGTGCGAGGGCCCTTTTTGTTTAGTAACCAGGTCGATTTACCAGACGGAATCGAGCTGAATGAAGGCTTTCTTGAAGTCGGCTTCAACAGTTTCGAGAATGGCCATCGCATATTCGTTGTTGTGAACGCCATTGGTGCCGTCGTTACGAACAAACTTGAGGTTGCGCAAGGCCTGGCTGTAAGTACCCCAGACTTCAGTCGTGTCACGTTTGGCAGCGTCTGCGTCGGAAAGCTCGGCTTCAAGATCGACGCGCATTTCCTTAAGCATGTCGATGCGAGCTTTTGTTTCTGCTGCCCACTCTTCGAAGATCTCTTTGTAGGCTTCGTCTTCATGGCAGTTGGTGCAGGTCGAAGAAGAGGAGCGATAAGTTCCCTTGGTAACGCCGGTGTGGCAATCAACACAGGTCATATCTGCTGCTTCGCCATACATCATGCTGGGAAAGTCGAGATCACCGATACCGGTTCCAACGTTCATTGCTTCTTGTGCTTCGTGACAAACGGTGCAATCGGCAACCTGAGGGGCACCATCGCCTGCATCGGCGTGACACGTCAGGCAGAAGTTCATGCGGTCAGTCGCTGTTGCCGGGTTGTGAACAATGCCGAAGTGGCAATCACGACAGGTCAGGTCAAATTCTTCAATGTGCAGGCTGTGGTCAAAATGAGTGCCACCGACGAAATCATCGGTCATGATATCGGCCAGACCCTTGCGCTCGCGGAAGTCTGGGTTGACGACATTGTCAAGCATACGCATATTGACAACTTTCATGGGCCCCTTGGTTGTTTCGCGAACCGTCTTGTTGCCCTCGTCTGAATGACAGTAAAGACAGTGCCATGAAGGAACCAGATCCTCATGAGGGTTGGAGAGAATTTCGAGCTTCTCTTCCTTGGAGATGGTCAGCTGCATATAGGTGTCACGAAGTCCGCCAATCTTGGCTTTCATGTAACCGACTACGCCTGGACGACCATGACAGTCGAGACAGGAAACTCCGGCGTCACCATGGGCGGAGTGTTCCCAGGAGTCTACTTCGGCCAGTGGGCCAAAGCCCTGCGCCGGGTGGCAGAGATGGCAGAACTCTGGTTCTGAAGTCATGTGGAGAATCTGGATATTGATAAAGCCAAAAAACACCACGAACACGACTGAAATGATGGTGAAAATGACAATGTGTTGTTTGCACCAGTCAAATACATTCTTAAGCATGTTCCGCACCTCTGTTATAGATTTACGTTAAAAAATAATAGGAAAGGATTAAGATCAGGAGCAACCGTATAATACACATTTTGTAAATGAATGCAATAGAAAGGTTGTATACAGTATGCATAGAAAGGGAGCTTTAAGAGCGTATTAAAGGTGCCTTGCCAAGAGGCTTAAAATGGTTTTTACTGCAATCTCAAAGACTTTTGACCGTCCTTCAATTTTTTGAGCAGAGAGAGGATGGACCTATCTCTTGTCTATTTAAAAAAGTCAAAAGGGGTTGCCCGTCGGCAACCCCTTTTGGGTTTTTACAGATATGATGAGTCAGGCTAGTGCCCGCTGCCTCCCATGAAGGCGAAGATCATCAGGAAGAGGCAGGCCAAACCTGTGAAAAGGGCTATGTAGCCGAAGGACTTGAGGCAGAAGTCATAGACCGGACCGCTGACCTTCTGGCAAACAAACTCTTCAGTTGTACCTTCTTCTTCGTAACGGCGCCATTGGTCGCCCCGCTCTTCGATGAACTCTTCCTTGGCCATCTGACCGTTGAAGATAACAAAGTCCATTGGGAATTTCTCCGGTCGTCCGTGGGTATTGTAGAAGTGGACGGTGAAGATAAAGCCGGTTGCCAGCAAGGCTTCGTCAGAGTGAATGATCGTTGCAACATTGAACATCCAGCCTGGCAGGAAGTAGCCGAAGATCTCCGGGAACCAGAGCATCAAGCCGGATCCGCCGATGGCAAACATACCCCAGAAGACGGCAAGGAAATCGAATTTCTCCCAGTAGGTCCAGCGCTCGAAGGTCGGTTTTGGACCGAGGAAGAGGAACCAACGAACCATACCGATGACGTCGCGGATATCGCGCAGGTTCGGGCAAAGAGAATCGGGTCCGAAGAGGCGTGTCAGCCACATGTCGCCAGGCCTCTTCTTCTTGGTCAGGAAGAGGAAGTCAAAGCTCAGGATCAGAGCCGAGACGAAGTAGTAGAAGGTCAGGATTGCGCAACCACGGTGGATCAGGCCTGCATAGTAAGTACCACCAAAGAAGTCCATCATGCCCATGGCCCATCGCTGGTCGGCAAATTTGAGCGGTAGGCCGGTGAGGGTGAGCCCGAGGAAACTGATTATAACGGTAAGGTGCAGGAAGATATGGCGAGCCTTGAAACGCACGTACTGCTTGTGCGGCTCAGTGATGTGATGCTCCTCTTGACCGCTGTGCTGTGCAGCAAGCTTCTGGCGGTTTTCAACAAAGCCACGCACCATCCAGAGCAAGGTGTGGATCCAGAAGACGGCGAAGGTGCCAACAAGGAGTCCGGTCATGCCGACAAAAGTCCAGTAGCAGATCGGGTAGTTCTCCCGGTCGTGCATGTCGCCATGGGAGTTGAACTTGGCAAAGAGAGGTGTTGCATTGGGATGACACTGAGCGCAGGTGCCGGTCAGGTTGGCAACGTTAACGCTTGAAGCCGGGTCGTCTTTGGGTAGAACGTTGTGCGCCGTATGGCAATCAGCACAACCGGCAACCTTATCAGGTGAGCCGAGCTTGAAGTTTTTGCCGTGATAACTGCTCATATAGGTGCTGACGGCGACACTGAAGACACCGTTGCGGTCCATCATTTCCTTGTCACCATGGCATTTCAAGCAAACCTTGGTGTGGAATTCGCGATTAATGTGACTGTTCTCGTCGCCGAGCTGTTCAATTTTGTGCAAACCGTGACAATCGCTACAGGCGGCAGAGTCAAGATTGCCTGCCATAACGGCCTTGCCATGGCTTGAGTCGATGTAATCTTCATGGTCATCATGGCAACCGGTACATTTGGCAATAACTTTGGTTTTGTCGCCCTTCCAATAGTTATGGGTGTGGATGTCGTCATGACAGTCGGCGCAGGAAACTTCATTCAGCTTGTGGACACTTGAGTAATGCTCGCTGGTTTCTTTTTTATGGCAGCGTACACATTTTGGTGCCTCAGGAATGACGTCACCTGACATATGCGCGTCCAGTGAGGTCACCGCTGTGTGGCAGCTGGTGCAAGCATTTGTGCCATGAACTGATGCGCCATAGGCTACAGGAGTGACCACGTCATCATGGCATTCAAGGCAGACTTCCGGAGCGATGGCCATGCCGTTTTCAGCTTGAGCCGATAAGTTTGGGAAGAGCATGGCAAAAGCCAGTAGGAAAAGAGCAAGGTTCTTGAAATTCATTGGTGTGACCTCCTGAGATTGATCTCTCGGTTCAGGGCATATGCATTTAAAGTGACCTGAAACGTATTGTTTCATATGTATGAAAAGTAGAAAAAACGGAGTAAAATAGTAAGCTTGGCTCTATATTCTACTGCATACAGTATAAGATTAAAAATGGTTTATCACGACGAACATTAAAAGTCAATCGTGAAAGTTCTCTAAGAAATAAATTTAATAGTCGGGGTGTATATTTTTTATATACAGGGATAATTAACTTGCCTGTCAGATTTGAAGGGGGCTAGTATGCGGAAATTTTATCGGTACGGGGGTAGTGGAGATGGCACCAAAATGGAGCGGTTGGGTTTTGGCAGGCTTTGCTTTAACCTTTTATGTCGTTGGCGGACTTTTGATCATGGCCGGATTAATCATGATCGGTGTCCTGGGCAGTCAGGATCTTTGGGGCTGGGGTGAGGCGCGTGGCATAGGTTACATGGCTTTTGGCGTCGGCATCGTTCTCTCTGTTCTGGGTGTTCTGGTGATGCGGATCATGCGCAACCGTGGCGTTGCTTGAGCGACTTGATAAGGTTCAAATAAAAAAAGGGAGCAGCCAACGAGGCTGCTCCCTTTTACTTTTACTGCTAAACCAACTTATTTGCTGAGCAGCTGCACAACAGTGTCGGTAAAGGGGTTAGCGAAGAGGATAATCATGGCAACAACGAGGCAGTAGATGGCCAGAGACTCGATCATCGCCAGACCGACCAGCATAACAGTCATGATCTTGCCGCTTGCGCCCGGGTTGCGAGCAACACCTTCAACGGCTTTAGAGATAGCCACACCCTGACCAATACCAGTACCGAAAGAGCCGAGACCCATGCCGACAGCAGCAGCCATTACACACCAAGCAAAATACTCCATTTTTCTACTCCTTATCTATTAGTGATCTATTTTCCTATACGATATAGGACGCAAGCACGGACATCCGTGCTTAGTGAGCTTCTTCGAGTGAGCCGGCAATGTAAATCATAGCCAGCAACATGAATACGAACGTCTGGATGAACGCAACCAGAATGCCCATCAGCATCAATGGCAGTGGAACCAGGAAAGGCACCAGGGTAAAGAAAATCATCAAAACGATTTCATGGCCATACATGTTGCCGAACAGACGCAAGGTCAGCGACAGGGGACGTGCCATGTGGCCAACGAGTTCGATCGGGAACATTAAAGGTGCCAGCCAGCCGATCGGTCCACAAAAATGTTTAAAATAACCGATGCCATGCTCCTTGATGCCAACGATGTGCGTCATGGCAAAGACGGTCAGAGCGATCGCCGCATTGGTATTCAGATTGGCGGTCGGTGGATAGAACCCGGGGATCAGGGCAATCAGGTTTGAGACGAGGATAAAAAAAGCAATGGTTGCAATCAACGGGAAGTAGGCTTTCCCCTTCGGACCCATAGTCTCTTCAATCATGTTTTCAATGCCATCAACCGCGATCTCGAGGAAATTCTGCAGACCGGTCGGAACCGTTTTGATGTTGCGCTTGACGAGAACAGCAACCAGAATCAGCAGTGCCATGACCAGCCATGTATAGGTGACATGGGTGCCAATGTGCAGATGTAGTTGACGTTCGAGCCATTCCAGAAAAATAAACGGATGTGTCATGGTACCTGAAGCCTCCTCTACTTAAAGCGCGCGTTGTGCTGTCATCCAAAACAGGTTGATAATCACAACCGAGAGTCCGATCACCAAGCCGATGATATGGATTTTTACAATGGCAATCAGGATGCCCAGAATTACGGCTAAAATGGCCAGCCTGATAAAACAACCAAACATATAACTGAAGCTAGTGCCGCCCGTTGCCTGACCCAAGAGCCGATTCAATGAGCTGCGTAGTGAAATAAATCCACCGATAGCGATCAGCCCGCCGACCAGAATTCCAATACTCAAGTCAAGATTGCTGAAAGGCAGGCTGCCAAGCAGCAGAAAGGCCAGAATGAACCAATTCCGCCGTGCCAGTTGCGCGGGCAGCAGCTCAATCTGATCCATTATCCTTCTGGTCCTTTTCTTCCTTTGTTTCCAGTTCACGCATTCCGCGTCGGGTCAGAATGAAGATGTTCCGAAATCCTGCCACAATGCCGATGCCGAGCCAGATCAAGGTCATCCAGGGGTCTGTCTCTAGCCACTTGTCCAGGTAGATTCCGATATACAGGCCAATAAAAGTAGCCGCCACCATAGATATCCCGATGCTTGATAAAAAGCTCAGAGATTTCATGAGTTGGCGTTTGTCTTCGGCCATAATAATTGTATACAGAATACACCTAGAGGTTTAAACCCACCCTAAATAGCACAGGGTTATAGGGCTGTCAACCGGTTTCTCTGTACCTTTCCTGTTAGTTTAGCCGGTCTCCAAGGGAGACCAAAGTCAGTATTGCAAAGCCGATTATCCCGGCCAGTGAACTCTGGTAAGCATAGTAGGGCCAAGCGACTTTGCCGGTAGTGTCCAGGCTGATCTTTCGATATTGCTTCAGGTGCTTGTGCACCTGCCAGCGAATCTCAAAAAAGCTGACCTTTATGCCGGCCTGCGCCATGGCCCGCAAGATCAGGATCGAACAGACGAAGTTAAGAATTCCCGCTGCGATGAAGCCGTAGAACATATAAAGGGTCACGAAACTTCTCCGCTTCGTTGTGAAGCAAAAGCCCTGCTGTTAACTGACGGCAATCTGCTCACCTTTAAACTCGATGATCTGTCCACCACGAATCTTGCAGCGCTTGCGCAACTCCACATCGCCATCGACCCTAACCAGGCCATCACCAATCAACAGCTTGGCGACACCACCACTCTCACAGAGGCCGGTGACTTTCAGCAGGCTGTGCAGTTCAATATATTCATGGCCGGAAAGGTCAAATTCAATCATGGTTTTTTCGGTCGTCCCGGGCGACTGCGGGGGAATTTTTTCCCGCCCGGTTTGAAAAACTTGCCTTCGCTGTTTCTTGGGCCACTTTTGCGCTTGCCCTTGTTCTCAAAGGACGGTGCTTGCTCGTCTGCAGGGGTTATCTGTAGCTGCTGTCCACAGACCCAGACCTTTTGCAGCTGACGAAAGGTTGCCGAGGGCATGTCGTTGGGGAGGTCAACCAGACAATGATCGTTATGGATCTTGATCTGTCCGATATCCCGGCTTCTGATATTTGCTTCGTTGGCGATGGCGCCGACGATATGTTTTGGTTCTACGCCGTGGTTACGGCCGACCTCGATTCGGTAGCGCATCAAGTTGCCATCAGAAGCGTTATTCTCGCGCCTTTGCCGTGGGTCCCTGTCGTCGCGATTAGCAGTTTCTTCGATTTCGCCATCGTCAACCTGCAGAGGCCTGTCTTTTTGTACCAGATAGGCAAGGGTGGCTGCAATTCTTCTCAAGCCGACATCGTACTGATGCTGGTAGCTATCGATCAACTCTTCGAAAAATTCCAGATCCTGCGATTCCATGGCTTCTGCAATCTGTTCCTTGAAGAGATCGCTGCGGCGGTTGGAGATATCCTTGCGGCTCGGCAGGCTCATTGCGGTGATCGGCTGGCGAGTTGCCCGTTCGATGGCTGCCAGCATGCGTCTTTCTCTGGGTGCGACGAAAAGGATCGCCTGCCCTATGCGACCGGCGCGTCCCGTACGGCCTATGCGGTGGACATAGGCTTCTGTATCGTAAGGAATGTCGTAATTGACGACATGGCTGATGCGCTTGACATCCAGCCCTCGGGCTGCGACATCCGTGGCGACGACGATATCCAAGGTTCCGGCTTTCAGACGTTCTACGGTTTTTTCACGCAGCGCCTGGGTCATGTCACCATTGAGCGGCGCACAAGAGAAACCGCGCGATTCGAGTTTTTCCGAAAGTTCAACTGTTGCGATCTTGGTGCGTACGA
>JAOUDB010000423.1 GCA_029859485.1 Desulfuromonadales bacterium
CGGCATTTATCCAGTGTCCCCAGTAGTTACCGTAGGCCTCCACCAGTGCGTCGGTCCCTTTGACGAAGATTTCAACAAAGGAGACGTAGAGCATTACCCCCGCAGAAAATCCGGTGGAGATGGAGAGAAATCGGTAGTTTGATCGTTTAGCAAGAAAAGCTATAGCGCTACCTATGCCGGTTGCTAAACCTGCAAAGATGGTGAGTCCAAACGCGATCCAGACATTCTCCATATTGAAAAGCTCCTGATGAGTAATTTGTGGCTATCAATTCTACACGATTTTTTTGATGTTAAATCATGGAAATTGTCAACAGTGTTATCAATGAGTCCCATAAGTTGTGTTATTGGCTTTAGCTGTCTGGATTCAGTGATAAACTGTCAATCCTAAGAAACCCTGATACATAAAAACGGCCACCAAGGATCGTCCCCTGGTGACCATAGTTTTGTGTATTAAAGAGCTTACTGAATACCTCTATCAATAAGAAGTCGATTTTCGTCTCATAAGTCGTGCTATGTGGGAAGGCGAAGCGTCTTTGTATAAGGTCGGCATCTGCCATTCTTAATTGCCCCCGTAAAATCAGATATTGACTCAATAGTATTTTCAAACTCACAAGGGAAAACGCCAATAACTTCATCATGAACATCTGTCCCTGATGTTGCCACAAAGCCCCATGTCAACCACTCCTTATAAGCAAAGACATTCTGACTGAGCCTGTGGTTGCGGTTGAATATCTCGATGGCATCAAATTCTGGTGTAAACAGTTGGTCTGGACCAGGTCTCTTTATGCCACGATAGGGGTGCGCCCAAACAATGGCAGCCTCTGGGGCTTGAGAGCGTATAGAACTTAGAGAGACTCCGTAGGGAAAAGATTCTTTCGCTCCATAAACTAGAACATCATTGAAGTCCCTAGTTGTAACTTCTTGACCTGTTAGGACAGCAAAACCATTCTGGCATCTCGATTTCTCCCGCAGTTCGTGCAACTCATCGTCTCTCCAAATATAGTGGTGGTCGGTTAAGACAACTCCATTCAATCCTTTATCAATAGCCCGAACGATCAAATCGCAAGCAGTTATTTCACTACAAGGAGAGTGCTCATGAGTATGGCAATGAATTTCTATGAGGGAGGTTGTCTTCATTTAGTATTTTATAAATGCTGCAAATATGAGAAGAATAAACACCCATTAAACGTTGACAACAATCCCTACCAAAGCTGAGCAAACTTCTTTATTTAAGTTAGTGCTCAGCATCAGCCTTCATCTTAAATCATGCACAGAATCTACCTTAACTTTGACTCATAAGTTGCTGTATATTCATTACTCGAGAGACAATATCTGATCCGTAACTTCAGTAAATGCAACATCATGGCTAATCAGAAACAACTGATCATACCAGTGCTCCGTCACCTCTTCCTTGCCGACATCAATCGCACGAAATGCATGGGCCAGATTCTCGCGACGAGTAGCGTCGAGGTTCGATGTTGGTTCATCAAAGAAGGCGATGCGTGCACCGATTGTTTGCAATAGTGCCAAGCGCAAGGCAACGACAGCACTCATGGTCTGCCCTCCAGAGAGTTGATCGTCGGTACGTTCTCGAATTTCGCCTTCGACCATGTCCCGCAGCACAATCTGATAGTTCTCCCCCCAGTAGAGTTCCTCGTCGATTTCGGCAATAATACGATAGATACTGTGAGCTCGCTGGCTGATCTCTTCACGGAAACGCGCCGAGAGTTGTTCTGAGACATTGCGGAACACTCTATTGCGCAGGAACTTGACCAAGGCTTCCTTCTCTTCAAAGGTCTTCTTCTCTGCCAAGCGCTTGTCTATGTCTTCTTTTACCTTCTTGAGATTTTCTATATCACCTTCCAGGCGATTCTGATCGCGTTCGAAGGCATTGAGTTGTTCTCTGAGTGTGGCAATCGAATCTTGAAGCTTGTCCTGTTGCAGCTTTAGAGCCTGATGTTGCTCGGCGCTGTAACTTTGGGCCAAACGCTGCTCCTCAGTAGTTTGGGTCAACAGGTCCTTCTCCAGAGACTCCATCCGCTCTTTATATTTATTGAGGGTTTCTTGCCTGCTCGGCAAGTCTTCGGCGGTTTGCTGGTTGCGGTTGTATTCGTCTCGATCCTGTTGGTAATCGACACGTAGGTTTTCGGCCTGTTTGATCTCCTCATCGAGCTTGGCAAAAGGGTCAAGATCCTTCATTCGCGCTGCTGACTTTGCCTCGGCTTCAGTCTTGTTTACAGACAGCCTTTCAAGACCCTCGCTGCGTTCGACAAGTTTTTTCTGGCGCAATTCAAAAGTCTCAATCTGTCGCCCAAGAGCCTCTGAGCGAACTTTTAACGCATCAAGTTTCTTTTGCGCTTGTTCTGCTACGTTGACTGCGATACGCAATTCTGCAATCTGCTGATCATGCTGCTTGCTCCGTTCATCAATAGCTGCAAACCGATCAGTGAAGGCATCACGCGGTTCTTTACCGGCTATGTTCTGACAGGGTTCTTGGAAAAACGGGCAGACTCCTTCAGCGAGTTTGTCGCGTCCCTCGATCAGTCCACTGCGACTGCCGTCCAGCATGTTGCGAGCCGTCTGCACTTCTTCCAGTTGCGTGCGCAACGTTTCAAGTTTGACGGCTTCAGAGGAAACCTCCGGGTCGGGCTGAAGAGACTGGCGCTCCTGGTCGAGTTTTTGTTTTTCGGTATTCAGGTCTAGCTGAGTCTGTTTGATCTCTTTTGTCTCATGGTCAAAGTTTTGGTTCAGACGCAAAACTTCTCTGCTTAGTGTTTCGACATCCTTCTGAATCGCACGACGCTGCTTTTCACGATCACGTAATTGCTTGAGCAGTGTTTCTGCTTTTTCAAAGGCTTCTTTCCCGGGGCGGTGCTTTTCCAGCAGCTTGATCGCCTCTTTGGCCTGCTTAACCAGGGTGTTCTGTGAACCGATATGTTCCTTGCCCGTCGTGATACGATCGCGAGTCTTTTCAAGCCCGCTACGCACCGTATCGAGTGCCTCTTTCTGCTTTTCATACTGTTTCAGTTGAACAGAGGCTTTATCGTGTGCGGCTTTCTCGCTTTTCAGCTTGCCGCTGTTGACTTTACGTGCCTCTTTAACTTCCTTGAGCTCCTGATTTTTCTCCGGCAAGACTTCCAGTTGTTCCTGCTTAAACTCGACCTCGGCAGCGATCAGTTCGATCTTATGGGTCACAGCATCGAGTAG
>JAOUDB010000048.1 GCA_029859485.1 Desulfuromonadales bacterium
GGACTTTTGCTCATCATTAAAATGCAAACAACCTCCCAGGTACGTAAGTATAACTGCTGAGCGATCAGGCTTCAGTGGTCTATCGGACTCAACTGTTGCACTAATATAGTCCTGACAGCACTTTGCGTCTCGGCGTCATGGCTGTCAACGGCAATCATCTTCCAGTAGTATGTCACCCCTGGGATCAGTCCGCTCACCATTGTCGATTGGGCATCAGCAAGATTGTCATTCTCTCCACCACCACCACCGCCTCCACCGCCGCAAGAGGCCATCGCGAGAAACATGACCATGGGGATCAGTGCCAGTGTTAGATCACGCCGGCGGACCAGACCGGCGAGTAGTGCTCCAAGCAATAGGCCCCCGGCCGCCAGCACGACAGCAGGAATCGTATCAACCTGGTGTATGTTCGAGAAAGAGAAATCCGCATGGGGCGAATAAACCAGAAATTGCGAAACAGCATCCCCATCAGCATCACTGGCCGGCAGCCAAGTGAACTTCACATTGGTATCCACCGTTGCTCCGCTGGGAGGATCAAGCGGTTGTGGAGCAATCGGCAGCGTATTTCCAGTGCCAGAAATGGTAACCGACACACGCTCTTCACCGATGACGTTAGAGAGAATTACGAGACTTCCGGAGAAACTCCCTGGAAGGGTTGGCGCGAACTGCAGGCCGATGTTACAAGTTTCTCCTGCGAGAAGGATTTGGTTGCTGCATGCGTCGCTGTTGATACTGAATGGTTCACGAACATTGCTGATATCAGCGGCACCCAAAATCAAGGGCACGCTGCTGGGGTTCCGCACCCAGACACTGGCCGAGTCGCTTGCACCTGGGGCCACGCTGCCGAATACAACTTGATTGTCGGTTTCCGGACTGATCGAGTCTGTCACTTCGATGTCCTCCAGACCGCCCAGATAGTTGAAAGCTGCCAGTGAATTGATCAGACCGTATCCATAGGCATTGTCTGCCCCAAGTGAACCGAGATCTGTCGCCGATTGTTTGAGTGCTGTTTCAAGAGCGCTGATAGGGATTCCGGGAAACGCACTGAGCAACAGTGCCATTACGCCGCTGGCATGTGGTGTTGAAAAAGACGTGCCGGTGACTGAGATATAGGAGTCGAGGTTAACCACGCTGGACGTCAGGTCGCTCGTCCTGGTCAGAAACCCGGGCGCCACCACGTCGGGATAGAGCGAATCGTCGCAGGCAGAAGGCCCGCGTGCGCTGAAAGAACTGATCAGGGTAGGCGACGAGAAAGTTCCTATCGAGCCAACGGCAAAACTTTCCTGATAATTGGCCGGGGCAATACTGCTGCCTGCTTCCGGCCCGGTATTGCCAGCAGCAAACAGTACGGCAATACCTGCCGCTTTCATTGCCTGAACGTCTCCTTGGAACTCTTTTGACAAATCGTCACACAAGTCAGGAAAATCTTCAAATCCCCAGGAGCTGTTCACAATGTCCGGGGCATCATCGGTCTCCGGATTTCTATCAGGGTCAAGTATCCATTGGAAGCCGGCGTGGATTCCGCTGCTAGTGGCCTTGCCGTCGTCATTGAATATTTTCACCCCGATCCATTCAGCGTCAGGCGCAACGCCAATGTAGGATCCGCTGTTGTTTCCACCGAGGATCAGACCTGTCACTTGAGTTCCGTGACCATCAAGATCGGTGGGCACAAAAGGATGTTCGTCATTAGGGTCGAACCAACTGTTTGTGCCGCCACGCCATCGCGGCCCGAGATCCGGATGGTTGATGTCGACGCCGCTATCCACGATGGCCACCGTGACTCCTTGGCCGACATAGCCAAGCGCCCAGAGTTCCGGAGCAGAGACCAGATCAATGTTCGGTTCGACCGGCCCCGAGGTCTGGGAAGGAATAATTTCTGGAAGTTCTATTACTTGATCGACAACAATTGATGCCACCTCAGGCATTCTGGAAATTTCCTCGATCTGAGCTGGGGTCGCCTGGAGCGCCAAACCGTTGATCAGCCAGAGCTGTCGGAATTTGGTAATCCCGTGGCGGTCCAGCACCCTTTGCAAGGGCCTCTGACTCTGCTCGGCACGCGCTTTAAGCGTATGGATCAGAATTGCCCTGGCCTGCTTCCGGAGAGGCCCATCCTTGTTGGATTGAGTGGCGAGAGGTTGAATCTCCACCGGGTTTTTCATCCGAACAATGATTGGAACTTTTCCACCAAGGCTGGCTATGGCAGGTTCGCTCTGAACAAATGGACCGGCTTTTTCCACCTGAACCGCCCTGCCAGAGACCGGCAACAGGCAAAAGCCAAAAGAAAACGCCAACGTTAGTTTCAACATTATCCGTTTCATGTAGCAATCTCCTGTACCAAGAAAAGCAATGACAATAATTAGACGAAGACAGGACAAGTATACCTCATCTTGCAGGAGTGGTTGTGCTTCAGGTTCAACGGATCATGCCTTAAGAAGGGGCCTTCCGGAATTTAGCTTGAAGTAGCGATACGCTTTAGTAGATAGGGGAGTGTCTTATAAATCATCTCGCATTGTTTTTGGATTCTCAGGTTGGCAAAGTGTAATTCTGGAATCAAGAAACTGCTTGATATCTCTGATCGGTTGTTTGATCAAGGCCTATTGACTAGATATAAAGACAAGCTTGAGATGGTGCAACGAAACGGGTGACACGTGAGTGCCCTGGCCCTTGCATGCCTATAACCGCGTGAACCTTCGGTCCTAACTCCTTGGGCGTGGAAGGCAGAAAGCTCCTCCAGAGGGATTCTGGGGGAGCTTTTTATTTATGGTAGATGAACAGAAATAAATTGTGGTTTGAGTTGCTCAGTGGCTAGCACGTCTTTCAAAACCGTTAAACAAATGGGAGGCCTCAGGTACGGACTTAATTCGGATAGGATCAACTCCAACCGTGACCCAGCCGCTTTTTCGTCTAAACTTCGTCACGAGATTTTTTTCGAGCAGAGCATCTAACATTGGTGGTTGGCAAAAGAAAACTATTCCTTTTGTTGTCATTATTTCGATGCGACCCAGTCCCATTTTTTTATGGTTGAAATTGGCAGTCATAGTGGCCTCCTCTGAAAGAAAAGGTCTTTTAAAAACGGCAACCAAGCAAGGCAGAATCGTAAGATGCGTTCGCAACAGATTGTAAAACTTATATCATTATATCAGAATTGCGAAATGGAAGTAACTTTGCTCCTTTTGTTTTTACCTCAGAGTGATTCTGGGGGTTTTTGTCAACTAAATGCAACAACTACCAAGTCTCAACTATATACCTATTCATCGGTGTCAAAATCACTCTGTACACATAAGTGTTATCGTCACAAAAAACTTGATACATAAGGCCTCCTTCTGTTTGTCTTATGTAATTTGCTTCATTGCTAGAACTGCAAACATAACCATGCACAAGAATTGCTCTTACGAGTTTCCGTTTCTCTGACTTACTTGTAATTTCCCTAAGCGCAAATAAGTTTACCGGGATAAGGAACACGACAAGCAGCAACACCAACTTTTTCATAATCCACTTCCTTTTATTTATAAATGTTTGGAAGATTATACCTACCAATATTTAGTATCACTAACGGAATGCAGATGGCAAAAATTTCACCCCGAATAATTCTGGGGGATTTTTTGTAAAATAATTTACAACATAATTGCTCGCAAGTGGTGATTTTAGACAAAAATATAGGGACAAAGCAATAAGCTAAGTCCCTGTTATTATGGTGCAGGTAGTTGGGATTGAACCAACGGCCCTCCGCGTGTGAGGCGGATGCTCTCCCACTGAGCTATACCTGCATTATTCTTCTATTAACGCCGCATGAAACGGACAATTTTTATAGCAGTATCAGCACAGAGAGTCAATGGAGAACAGAAGCCGCGATAAAGCTTACAGCTAACTTTACGATTCCTCCCTTACCACCCGAACGGTACTATTTCTCAATCCTGTTTATGAGTTTCTGATACTTATCGGGAATGGACACCATGCGACGCTCAGCATCGAGGACCAGATGCCGGGTTTGCCCTTCGGCGACAAGGACACCGCCCTGATTCGTCGCCTTATATGAGAATTCGAGCAACCGCCCTCTCCCTCTCTTCAATGTCGTGGCAATAGTGATGCGGTCTTCATAGAAAGATGGTGCACGATATTCGACTGTCGCCTTGGCAACGATAACGAAAAAGCCGTCCCGCTCCATGTCGCTATAAAAGCAACCTTGCTGACGCAGAAATTCCGAGCGACCTTCTTCGAACCAGATCAGATAATTGGCGTGGTGCACAACGCCCTGTGCATCGGTTTCGGCATAACGTACGGTCAGGGTAAAATCGCGGGTCGGTGTCCGGTCAGGCATTGTTTATGACTCTCCGTGTCTTTCAAAAAGATATTACAGGCCATGCGATATCCGGCCTCGGTGACCATGTGTCCTTGCAATATGGACTCTATCTGAGCTTCACTTTTGCCTGGCAGAACAGTGGCAAAGTTAACCAGGGCATCGGCATCCCAGATAATACGGAACTCCGTGGAGTCGATCGCACCAGAGGTATGATGATTTCCGACGATCTTTACAATTGAACTCGCAAGAACATCTTCAGTGTTTAACTTCGCAAGGATTTCTGCTGCGATGGGCGGGCCTTCCAGCTCTTGAAAGTTACCAGCGCTGGAGCCGTGGACACGCTCAGCTTCCGGGATGCCGATATCGTGCAGGTAGGCCGCGGCGAGCGTTTGCACCGGATCTGCATCAATATAGGACAAGAGTTCTCGCGCATAAAGAGAGACCTGCAAGGCATGATCAATCCGTCGCTGGTCTTCACCGAAGTACTCTTCCATAGAAGCACGAACGCTCTCCAGAAAGGCGTTCTCTTCTGTGCTGACTTTAACAATAAGGTTAAACATAGCACCTCTTCCATCTGAGCAATGGAATCGCCCAAAAGAGTAGCGACCGGAGATGAGAATGTCCAGACGAAAAAACCGCCGATAGATATCGGCGGTTCTTCAATTGTTCAAACTTCTGTTTTCAATTAAAGGTAAAGCTCATTGAGCAAACGAACAAGCAGCCTGTGGGTCATGCTTCTCTTATTTCTTATCACCACGAATACCGATACAAACCGTTTCGAAGGGGATATCGCGACCACTGTTCGCAAGAGCCTGCTTGGCCATCATGACCAAACCGTTACAACAGGGAACTTCCATATGAACAACGGTCAAACTCTTGATGTTGCTCTCTGTGATCATCGCTGTGAGCTTGTCAACATAAGGAGACGTATCATCAAGCTTCGGGCAGGCAATCGCCAAGGCCTTACCCTTGAGAAGGTCTTCCTGGAAGTCAGCATAGGCAAAAGGTGCACAGTCGGCAGCAAGAACAACATCAGCACCTTGGAAGAAAGGAGCTGTCGGGGGCACCAGATGCAGCTGAACAGGCCATTGCGCCAGACGTGAAGGTCGCGATCCGACATCGGCACTCTCTTCTGCGGGAGCTTTATCAAAGTTCATAGCGCGTGCCGATGGGCAACCACCAGCGGGTGGCGCGAAGCTTTTGACTGCCGCTGAAGGGCAGCCACCTGCAGGAGCTGCTGGCTCTTCATGATGAGAAAGCGGTTCACGGCCAATCTCCTTCAAATGTTCATTGACTGCGACTTCATCATACTCATCGGCTTCACGCTCTTCGATTGTAATGGCATCCATCGGACAGTCGCCGAGGCATGCACCGAGCCCATCGCAGAGGTTATCGGAAAGCAGTTTGGCCTTGCCGTCAATAATCTGAATTGCACCTTCGGCACAAGACGGTACACAATCGCCACAACCGTTGCATTTATCCTCATCAATTTTAACCATTTTACGAATCATCGGTTTATCTCCTGCTTAAGTATGGTTAGTCGTAAATTTCGTTACTGTAGAGTCTACTTTACCGGCATGTAGACAGCACGGCCTTGACCGGGGTCAAGAGGCTAGAAAAAATAATGCCAGAGGAGATCGAGCCTGCCTCGCTTGATCAGGTATTGGCCTGAGAAGCGCATAATTTCACGAACCTTATCCCGGTGACCCGGCTTGTAGCAGTGCACAGTGCAGTGTTTACAAATCGGCTTCTCTTCCAGAGGGCAACGAAGACGACGTTCAAAAGCATAGAGAAGGAAGTCGCTGCACTCCTTACAGACAGGATACTTGTGCAGTGGTAAAGAGTGCAAGTCGGGCTCTGATGTAATCACGGCGGCTCGATCAGAGGTGTGCTTGTTCGCACAATAAACAGCAGTAAACTGCAAAAGGACCTTAAGGTCCTTGAGCTCTTTGCGAGTCAGACTGGTGATATTGTCGTTCATCAGTTCTTTCATTCCCTTTGCAGGAGTCTTTCTTCGGCAGAAAGGGAAAATTCTTTAGTCCTTTGGCAAGGTCTCAAACAAGCTCTGTTTACCCTCTCTATACTCTTCAGCAGTTAGTGCACCACGATCATGCTTGCGCTTGAGGACCTGCAATTCCTCTTCCAGAGAATGGTAAACATCCCCTTCCCCACGTTGTTCAGGAGGACTCTGTTGGGCATGGCTCAAACGCGCAGCTTCTGCCTTGATATCGACCAGGGTCATTTTCAGTTCGGCGTTACCGTACCAATGTGTGTAAGCAGGGTTTTGGTGAAAGGCCCCCTTGACCGTTTTGGCGAGGTCATATTTCTTCATTTTAAAGAAGAGCCTCTCAATGTGTGAGATGTCTTCGTAGAGCATCTGGCCATCGAGAACCAGCTCGCGACCACGCAAAGGATGTTCTGGGCGTTCCTGCACTGACGGAGCGAGCAAATCGCGGTCAGCAAGATCGCGGACAATGGCCTCAGCTTCCATGATCAGTGCTTTACTCTGCGCCAAAATGGCATCTGCGCTGCTCAACTCGCGTTCGGAGAATGATTTGCTGTGACACTCTAAACAGATACCGATCATCTCCTGCCGACGAACTTCAAAGTCTTTACCTGAGGACTGAGTCATGGCTGGCGACATGGTAATACCGAAAGAGATGTCGTGCGAGCCGTCCGGCATATGGCAGCGCTGACAGGTTGGCCCGGCTTCTTCACCAAGGGCCTCAGCCAATACACCATGCCGAGACGTTTGCCACATCTCCCACTGGGGATGGTCCGGACCCATATGGCAGGTCGCGCATGATTCCGGGGCGCGTACGGAAGCGAGGTCCGTTATATGGTTGGTGTGACATGACGCACAGGAATTTTCAACCTGGTGGCAACGGTTGCAGCCAAGTGATCTCATCTCTGCCGTCTGGGTTAGAAATCGCGCACACTGTACGGTCGTTTTCGGCTTCGTACTCCCCTCTTCATGACAGAAAGCACATTCTCTGGGGTCACGAGTGTCGAGGTTGCGGGTACAGCCCCACCCGGCGTGCAAACCCATACCGTGTTTACTGGCAACATGTTCATGAAAAGCCTTTTCATGGCAACGGCCGCAGACCTTGGCATCAACAGCAGCTTCGCCGTTAATAATGGCTTCGTGGTCTGTTCCATGACAACTGGTACAGTCCAGCTTTGCTGCGTGTGCGCTCTCCTGCCATTGAGTCACTGCAGCAGGGGTCTCTTTTTTGTGGCACTCAACGCAATCCTCAGCAAGGACTGTAGAGGTTACACTAAGGGCCAAGCCAATCAGGCAGAGCAAACGAAAAAAACGACTCATTGATCTATCTCCTCCAGGAGCTTCTGGTATTCAGACGGCGTCACCAATTCCTCATAACGCCAACGGCGCAAGTTCCATCCTGTTTCATTATAGGTTGGGGCAGAGTGGCTCTTCAGCCCATCACCGAGATAAAGAGAACGGTTTACAGAAAGCAGGAACTTTCCATCTGCAAGTAACTGTATTTGCGCCTTTTCACCCCAATCGAAAAGGAGCTCCAGCCCATGGTAAAGACGTCCATCGATGATTCGATAGGTCTCTGCTGTCGACGGCACCACAGCTTTCTCTTCAGAAGGCCAAAGATTGAGAGTCTGTAACCCTTCTGCTGACAGGAGATTCACTATGTTGCCTGACGGCTCCCAATTGAAAGACATGGCCTGCAAGGGGGTTTTATGAAGTGCACGCGGCTTGTCGACTTGCCAGTTCTGATATAAGAGCTGAAAGTAGGGGGAAAACTCAGGCGGGTCGTGAAGGCGAAGAAAGACAAGCTCATCGCCCTGAGGCGTGAAGGAGACTGGTAGCAGTTTATGCAGAAGAGGCTTAACCTGCTGGGCCAAGGCTGGTCTCAAGGTGCTGTCGGTGAGAAGTGTTTCCACCAGGGTATCATCATCTATCCGGTAGAGAAGTTGACGCAGGTTGCCGCCAAAAGAATAAACCTTCAGCACAAACCCGACCGCAAGCAGGTCACCACGACTGCTCCAGTATAGCTGACTCAGAGCAACAGGGATTACAGCTTCATTCAGAACCCTACCGCCTGCGGAATAGACAAGCAGTTCGGTCTCAAAGTCGGCACGCTCAAAAGCCGCCGCCAGCGACAGCCCATCAGGACTCCAGGCCAAAGCAATCGGATTTGCAGACGAAAGATTTTTCTTGTCGCCTGAGTCTGGATCAAGCAGGTATAAACCGTCGTTGGCAAACGCTACTTTTGTGCCATTTTGATTTGCGGAGAAGAGCCCGGAATCATCAATACCTGCCAGAGGGCGCAAGGGATGATCAGGGACTGACCCTGGTGGTGTGCCCGTGGCGCAAGCCGCAGCAAAGGTGAGAATGATCAGGGTGCTAAAGAGAAGTCGTTTCATGCGAACAGGATAACAGATATGAAGGATAAAGCGTTGACTAAGGTCAAGAATCTGGGATTGGTGGCTGGAGGCTGGGGTCTGAGGTTTTTCAAAGATTTACCAGCCCCCAGTCCCTAGCCCCCATCAACCGCCCCAAAACCCCGTCAACCGTCCCTAACCCTCCTTACATTTTTCAGCCAGCTCTTCCAGACGGTCAAAATCCAGGATTTCCACTTTCTTGCCGGAGACACTGATCAGGTCGTCTTCAGAAAGTTTTCGCAAGGTCCGTGAAAGCGTTTCACTAACCGTTCCCAGGTTGGAAGCCAACTGGCTCTTCGAGATAGGTAGCTCTAAAGACTCTTTCACACCTTCTGAGAGAACCATAAGATACCGAGCAAGACGAGAAGGAACATCCTTGAAGGTCAGGTCTTCTATCTGGTTGGCGAACTGTCTGAGGAACTTGGAAAGGCCAGCGATCATGTTGATGGAGATCCTGCCATTATCCATCAACAGGTTAAGAAACCCTTCTTTAGGCAAGAACAGCAATTTTGAAGATTGTAGTGGTTCAGCGTAGGCCGGATACAAACCATCAGCGAAGATAGCGGCCTCGGCAAAGGTGCCGCCAGGGTGGATAATATGAAGAATACGCTCCTTTCCCTCCGGAGAGAGCTTGTAAACTTTAACTTTACCGTCCAGGACCACAAAAAACCCAACGGCCTTCTCACCATCGGAAAAAAGCAATTCGCCTCGAGAAGACTCACGGACCCGCGCGATCCCCATTAAAGCCTCTATATCAACGTCGGAAAGACCAGCAAAGAAAGGACAGGTTTTAAGTATTTGGGAGTAGTTCATTGATGGCCTCTGATAGGTTGTAGAAGTAGTTTTTCTCAATCATTCTAACTGCATTGATTGATTCAGCCAACAGCTAAAGAGTGAAGTAAGGTGAAATATGACAAAAAATGATACCATTTGGAGAACTAATCAGATGTCTCTTGGAGGACAAATATGAAACTCATCTTAATCACAGCTCTTGCATTGCTTACACTTTTGAGCCAGCCAATCTCTTCATTCGCCCTAGATGACAAGCTTGCTTTTTCAGGTCTAACATCGACTCGAGCAATTTACGATGTCAGGAGTAATGACGAGAAGAAACTGCAGTTCATCTTCAAGGTGATTCGAGATACTTACGATGGAGCCACTCAGCAAGGAGTCAAACAAACTACTATCGTCAGCATGCGGGGGCCAACTGTGAGATTTTTAGTTCGGGGACGTCAGGGAGATAAAGTTTTGCAGCAAGAGACGGTAGGACTGATCAATGAACTTACCGAGCGAGACATTCGCCTGGAAGCCTGTGGCTATGCGCTCAACCTGTTTGGTTTAGAACCGGAGGATCTTTATGCAGGGGTCCACGCTGTTGGCAACAGCCTGAACTCGGTGATTGGTTACCAAACAAGAGGCTACGCCCTGGTTCCGATGAATTGACCTGCAATATGGTGACTGTTACCTCATCTATTACACAGAAGTTGTAATAGAGTATTTGTCACCAATTTCGGAATCATTTACCTAACGGCAGCAGCATGGCGACAACGACAACGACCCAGGCGATCCGCGAAGCCGGCTCCCAGTGGGGCCGCAACAGGACCCTCACGACGAACGCGACTTGAGGGTAACGTCCAGGGCCAGAAGGATCGCTCCGAGAAGTGATTCGTGACTCATGAGTTAATTTCTCTATCCATCAAAACAGGACCTCTGCCAAGCCGGCCTGAGTTGGGACACGCTCTAAATCTTTCGTTTCTTTTTACAAAACTTAAGGATTCTACATTTGAATTGAGCAGAGCCAAACTAGCTGCGGCGGAGACCCGACTCAGATGAGGACCGAGGCAGGGGTGAATTCATCAGAGCTATCTCAAGAAGGCAGAGAGCCCTACCGCAACAGTGTCCGAATCAATTCCGGTAGACTCCTGTGTGCAGGTGCTGACGTTAGCAACCTTGGCACCCAAGTGCCTGCTGATGAGGAAGCCAAAGCTGAACGCCCAGACCAAAGACTCCTTTTGACCATTTTTTTCACCCCGTCAAGGGTGGACTGCTTACCATAGCTACAACCATCACCAACGCTCCCCCAGACTCCCGGACGAAACCTATAAAGAGGTTATCAGCTATAACAGGTGGACGAAGAGACACCCGCGCGCAAAACGTTTCAGATATTTCATAAAAAATCATCCAACACTTTCCTTCTACTGCTCTTCCTTGACCACCTATCCACCCGGAGGAAGATCCCAAGGTTGCTTCCTGTTTATGGTTCGCAAATATAAATCAGGAATCAGGCTTTTGCTAAATCATTGAGCCCGATAGTAATAGCGGTTCAAATCGAACAACCCGGAATGAACCGGTTGGTCCTCTTTAAAACGCTGCTGAAACCAG
>JAOUDB010000049.1 GCA_029859485.1 Desulfuromonadales bacterium
AGAAGAGAACGGTAAGGAGATCCTTCCCTGCAAGGGGGAGAGCCCCCCGCGCTGCCGCCAGTTGGGCATCGCGGGGGGCCCCCGGTTTGACAATCCGCGCAACCTCAGGAGAGACTTTTAAACGCACGGTACTGGATTCAGGTTGTGACATAAATCAATACAACTCCATCACTTGGCCTTTACAACGGCCGCTTTCACTCCAGCCTTTGCAACGATGCTGGCTGCATCGGCAGCATCCTCTTTGCTGGCAAAACTGCCGAAGCGGACGCGACTCAAGGTTCTGACCACTTGTACCGGTTCAGATTTGACCTGGAACCCTTCAGCGAGGAACCGCTTTTTAACCTTCTCCAAGTTATTTGTCTTGAGGAACGTGCCGGCATAGATCACGTAACCATCGCCGGCAGGGACGCTGTAGGAGCCAGGTTCAACCTCACGGGCATAGGCCAGCGAAGCCTGGACGTCTTCTTTGCTGTGGGTTCCGAGTCGCAGACGCGTCATATCAATCGTGGCATCTACAGGAGTCACCAACGGGTGATATCCGAGCTTTTCAATCTTTGCAACCAAAGTTTTCCTGTTTGACTCCAGTAGATAGGAACCGGCATCCAGTGCGTAGGCACCATCCGCTACCTGCATAGGTGCTACGTCAGGCTTGGCGGCTGTCACTGGTTTATCCACTTCGACGGTCTTTGTCTCTACAGCCTTGACAGGGGGAGCCTTGGGGGCTTTTTCTGTGACAGCTGGACCTGGTTTTACTGGCTCTGGCGCGGGAACCGGTGCCGGTACCGCAGCAGACGTCGGTGCAGGCATGGCAGGCTCTTGTTTGGGCTTATCTACAGGAGCAGGTTTGGCTGCTGCCGCAGCAGGCTTAGCCTCTGTCGTGGCAACGGCTGGCGCAGGTGGCGGAGGTACTGCAACACTCACCGGCTTCTCTTTTCCCGGAGCTGCTTTATTTGCAGGCGCCTTGACAGGAGGTGGCGGTACAGCGACTGCTTTGGCCGGCTTTTCTACAGGCATCTTTACTGTCGGTACGGAAGGCGTCGAGCTGCCCAAGCCCATGAAATAATAAGCACCTCCAGCGACAACGATGACTAATAGCAACACCATCAACAGAGTGCGGTTTCTTGAACCACCGCTTTTCTCCTGCGGCTCAGGGGCGAAATCGACAGGGTCGTCAATTTCCTCCTCGTTTTCAGGGAACCCGGCATTTAAGTTGTCGCTGAAGAGATCTTCATCACCTAAAAAGCTGCCCTCATCGTCCTTCGCTGTATCAAGTTCAGTCTGTAAATCCTGCTCAGGCTCCGAAGACTCCTCTTCAATATCGAAGGAAAATTCTTCGCTGCCTTTTTCGGACTCCTCAGTGTGCGCCTGCTCGCCGAAGATGGTTCCCGGAAGGTCTTCTTCCATATCAAAGAAGATTTCACCACCATCTGCATCCGATTCATGGGGTTCTTCCTTCTTCGTTATACTGCTTTCGGGACTCTCATCCTCATCTTCAAACGTGAACTGATCCTTGTCAGACATAAATTACCTCCCGTTCTGCTACTCAATCATTGATGAGAAACATGATTATTAAGCAGGCATTAATCTTCATTGTTCAGTTCTGCCAGAAGTTTAGCCATTAGATGAGATGGCACCTCTTCGTAATGTGTGAATTCCATGGTAAAAAGCCCGCGATCAGAGGTCATGGAACGGAGGACCGGAGCGTACTTCAGAACTTCCGACATCGGCACCTGAGCCTTAACCAACTGACTGCTTCCCTGGGGCTCCATACCTAGGACTTTACCACGACGGGAGTTCATATCGCCGATAACCTCACCGACACACTCGTCAGGTACGGTAATCTCCATCTCCATGACTGGCTCGAGGAGAACCGGAGTCGCAGCTTCAAGGGCCTTCTTGAACGCCATCGAGCCCGCTATTTTGAAGGCCATCTCCGAGGAGTCCACCGAATGGTGAGAACCATCGAACAGAGTGACCTGAACATCCTGAACAGGAAATCCCGCCAGAGGCCCCTTGCCTATTGACTCAAGAATTCCCTTGTCGACAGCAGGGATAAACTGCCGCGGAATCACACCACCGACAATCTTATCAACAAATTCGTAACCTGCGCCTCTTTCAAGGGGCTTAACCTTAATTGACACGTCAGCAAACTGACCTTTGCCTCCCGACTGTTTCTTGTGTCGATAAGACTGCTCGACTGATTTTTTGATGGCCTCACGATAGGGGACTTTCGGCTCCTTGAGGAGAACGTCAACGCCGAACTTGCGCTTAAGTTTTTCAACCGCAACTTCAACATGCACCTGACCCATGCCTGAGATGATCATCTCCTTGGTTTCAACGTCGCGCTGCAACTGCAAGGCGGGATCTTCTTCCGTCAGCTTTGAAAGCCCGCTAAAAATTTTCTCTTCATCACCCTTGCTCATCGCCTCTAGAGCAAATGAGATGACCGGCTTCATGCTCATCGGGCATTCGTATACGATCGGCTTATTCGCGTCGCACAGAGTGTCACCAGTCGTGGTCTCTTTCAATTTGGCGACCGCAACAATATCACCTGCCACAGCTTCGCTGACGGCTTTTTGCTTTTTGCCCTCAGGCAACAGGATCTGACCAAGGCGTTCGCTACAATCCTTGTTTGGGTTAAACACTGAACTATCGGACTTGACTGTTCCTGAATAAACACGGAACAGGTTCAACTTGCCAGTAAAGGGGTCGCTGACAGTCTTGAAGACCATCGCCGAGAAAGGCTCGTTAGGATCAGGTCGACGCTCTTCCGGCTCATCATTCTTGGGGTTCGTGCCGTACTGGATTCCTTTATCAATGGGCGAAGGCATGCAGAGGACGATATAATCAAGGAGCTGACGAATACCGATATTGGCCGTAGCGCTGCCGCAGAAAACCGGGGTAAAGACACCGGTCAGAGTTCCCTCACGCAAACCACGCAGGACCTCTGCTTCGGAGAGTTCCTCGGTTTCGAGGTATTTCTCCATCAGCTCATCATCGGCTTCAGCACAGGCTTCCATCAACATCACATGCAGGCGTTCGGCTTCAGCCTGATATTCTTCAGGAATATCGCCCTCTTCGTAGGTGCCCTTTTCATCAAACTTGAAAAGCCGCGCCTTCATGGTGATCAGGTCGACAACCCCTTTAAAATTGTCTTCTTCACCGATCGGCATATTAACAGCAACGGGGCGGCAACCCAGGGTTGTCTCCATGTCGTCAACAGCCTTGAGGTAATCAGAACGCTCCCGATCAAGTTTATTGATAAAGGCAATGCGGGGGACCTCAAACTCTTCTGCCCACTTCCAGAGCGTCTGGGTTTGAGCTTTAACGCCGTCAACGGCCGAAATCAGCAGCACAGCTCCACCAAGGACACGCATGCAGCCGCGCGTATCATGCAGGAAATTTGTATAACCGGGAGTATCTACAATATGCAGTTCATGGCCGTTCCATTCGCAATGATGCAGCTTCGATGAGATCGTGATCTTGCGCTTGGTTTCTTCGGGCTCAAAATCCATGTTCGAGGAGCCATCGTCAACTTTACCGAGTCGATCGGTCATCCCGGTGTTGAACAACATAGCTTCGACCAGGGAGGTCTTGCCCGCATCCCCTTGTCCGACGATACCCAGATTCCTCAACTTTTCAGTTTCGAACTTTGCCATGATCTCTCCTTTCAATGTTCCTCATGATTTCCAATAGTCAGATAATCGTAATGATTTTCAGATTATTAAATGACCACTAAGCGACATGGTTGCGTTCATAAATGATCCGCAAACCTTCCAGGGTGAGACTGTTATCCACTTCATCAATGGTCTGGCTATATGGTGCAATCAGCGTCGCCAGTCCCCCGGTCGCCATGACATGGGGTTTTTCGCGCGACTCCTGCTTCATGCGACCGACAATACCATCCACCAGACCGACATAACCGTAGAATAAACCGGACTGCATGCTGTTGACTGTGTTCTTGGCGATAACCTGTGGCGGGCAAACGATTTCGACCCGGGGCAGTTTACTGGCCCTTTCGTACAAAGCCTCTGCAGAGATACTTAGGCCCGGAGCTATCGCCCCTCCCTGGTACTCACCACGACAGGAGATGTAATCAAACGTTGTCGCCGTACCGAAATCCACAACGATCAGACTGGCTTGCTGTTTTGCGTATGCGGCCACAGCATTGACGATACGATCGGCACCAACCTCTCGGGGGTTGTCATACTGAATCGGCATGCCGGTCTTGATTCCCGGGCCAACCACCAGCGGCTTCAGCTTGAAATAATTATCGCACAGTGTCTCCAGAGTGTTCAGCAATGGTGGAACGACACAGGAAATAATAACATTTAAGACGTCAGGAAAATGCAAGTTACTGAGGCTGAACAACTCATGTACGACCATCGCCCATTCATCTGCGGTCCGCGCTTTATCAGTGGTTAAGCGCCAACTGCGTGCAAGCTCCTTACCCTTGTACAGACCAAGCACGGTGTTGGTATTACCGACATCTATAACGAGAAGCATTAAAACCCTCGGAAAGCGGAACGCGGTTCGCGGTTCGCGGAAAAATCAAACATAAAAAGCCAGACAACTTTTTTCATCACTCATTCCTTGTCCCACAACACTCGTCACGGCTTCTAAAGCGGAAGCACGTCGCCTGCATAAATGCTCTCTATCTTACCAGCCGAAGTTCGAACCAGCAATGCGCCATCACCGCCAAGGCCGACCATTTTGCCTTCAATCAACAGATTATTGCAATCCACCTGCACCCGTTTACCGGTCAGTTCGCAGAGCTCTGTCCAAGCAGTGAAAATAGGGGCACTTCCCTCTTCCAAATAGACCTGGTAAAGAGCGTCCAGCTCCTGCAACAGGGAACGGGTAAAGGCCAACCGGGAGACAGCTTTGCCCGAGGCAATGGCAAGCGACGTGGCAGGGTAACGCAGATCGTCAGGGAACTGTTCGGCGCGCATGTTTAGATTAACGCCAATACCGAGGACGACATAATGAACCTGGTCGGTCTCAGAGCTCATCTCATTGAGGAGGCCTGCGACCTTGGCTCCATTCAGGAGAATATCGTTGGGCCACTTAACCGTTGGCTGCAAGCCGGTACAGTTTTTAATTGCACGACAGACGGCCACAGCCGATAGAAAAGTCAGTTTTGGGGCTTCAAAAGGCAGAACAGGAGGGCGCAGTAAAATTGAGGCGTAAAGGTTGACGCCGCCGGGTGATTCCCACTGGCGACCCATCCGACCCTTGCCAGAGCTTTGACGGTCAGCAATCACCACCAGCCCGTCATCAGCCCCTTCATCACCAAGGCGACAGGCCTGCAGGTTGGTGGAATCCGCCTCGTCAAGCGAGATGATGCGGGACCCCACCAGCTGGCATTCGAGACCGGACTGAATGGCTTCCGGCATTAGGACATCGGGAGACTGCTGCAATTGGTACCCTCGTGAAGGAATCGCTTCAATCTGGTAACCTGCCTGGCGAAGGTTGCGAATGTGCTTCCAGACCGCCGTACGCGAAACACCCAACTCATCACTGATCCTTTCACCAGAGACAAAACCGTCTGGCGTCTGGCGGAAAAGTGAGAGGATGGTTTCACGTGGGGCTGGTGTTTTCATCAATAGTTAGGTTCACGCCCTAATGTTTAAGTAAACAACATGGAGATATCAACGGACCGATAAGAGTGCGTCAGTGCGCCGACAGAAATCAAGCGGACGCCGGTCTCGGCAATAGACCTGACACTTTCCAGATTAACCCCCCCGGAGGCCTCCGTGATGGCGCGATCGCCAACCTGCTCGACGGCCGCAGACAATTCGTCAAGAGACATGTTGTCGAGGAGCAGGATATCTGCACCAGCGGCCAAAGCTTCTGCCACCTCCTCCTGATTGCGAACCTCGACTTCAATTTTCTGGGTATGCGGCACACTCTGTTGAGCGCGGCTGACCGCGGCCGTAATCCCCCCGGCAGCGGCGACATGGTTCTCTTTGATCAGAACAGCATCATAAAGAGCCATGCGGTGATTCCCACCACCCCCCATGCGTACCGAGTACTTTTCCAGAACCCGTAGCCCAGGTGTGGTTTTCCGCGTATCCACAACCACCGCGCAGGTCCCTTCAACCTCTTTCACAAAAGCCGCGGTGAGAGTGGCAACCCCGCTCATACGCTGCAGAAGGTTTAACGCAACACGCTCACCTTGCAGAAGAACGGAGGCATCACCCTTAATCCAGGCCAGTACATCGCCGCGTTTTACAGACTGGCCATCGTTCATAAGTTTTTCGAATGCAGTCTCTGCAGAAAGCAGCCGAAAGACTCGCTGCGCAACATCAATACCGGCCAGAACGAAATCTTCCTTGGCGACCAGCTCGGCGCTCGCCTGCGTACCAGGCGCTATCGTTGCCAGCGTGGTGACATCCCCGGTACCGATATCTTCTTCAAGAGCACGATGTAGGATAGGATCGAGTATAAATGAGTTCATAAATTATGTTTCCAGCCGATCAGCAAAGGTGAAACTTCTTCGTCTCCTCGCGGAAACTCTGAATGGCACGCTTTCGTATTAAGGTGTATTTTTATAACATATTGAAACTTTTACAAGCAACTGAAAAGCCTGTAACCATGCCTATTTCCAAGCTTTACATTTATCTTTAAATCGCCAACAATGGGAGATGTTGAAAATTTGCAGATTTCTATAAAACCCTAAGGAGTCGCTCGTGAAATTTTACTCTAAACTCAGTCTGTTTCTGGTGATGATCGCAACACTCTCTGCCTGTGTCAGTCAAACCGAGCACCAGCTGAAGCTGGACGAAAACCAATATCTCCATTCGGTTATCAAGGGTCTTGAAGGCGATTACGAGAGCCTGAAAGAAGACAAAAACCAATTGGTTGATCGCAATGACAGCCTGAATCAGCGTTTGCTTGAAGCCATCGAGCGCAACAAACGCCTCCAGGAAGACCTTATGCGGGCACGCTCTGACCTGGACCGGGTGGAGAAGGTTCTGGCCAGCCGCAGCGCCGAAGCCGGAGCCGCCATGGCCGAGATGCGCCAGGAGATCGATCGACTGACCGAAGGGAGCAGTGAGCTACAGCAGCAACTGGAAGTTGAGCGCCTGGAACGCGAAGCCCGGCTTGCAGAGGTCCAGGGCACCTACGATGAGCTGGTGGGGAAACTGGAAGAAGAGATCCAGCGCGGCGAGGTTAAAATCTCCGAGCTCAAGGGAAAACTGACTGTTAACGTGGTCGACAAAATCCTTTTCGACTCAGGTAAGGCCGTCCTCAAGCCGGCAGGAATCAATGTTCTGCAACAGATCGGCGACATCCTCAAAGTTGCCGCTGACAAGGATATCCAGGTTGAAGGTCATACCGACAACGTACCGATCAGTGGCGCTCTCGCTCAAAAGTTCCCGAGCAACTGGGAGCTCTCCACTGCAAGAGCGACAACGGTTCTGCATTTCCTCCAGGAGAAGGCAGCCATCTCCGGAGAAAGGCTCTCCGCAGTCGGCTATGGAGAGTACCGCCCGGTCGCCAGCAACGGAACAGCGCAGGGACGAGCCCTGAATCGGCGTATTCAGATTGTTCTGACGGCAAGCAAGGACCGCTGAAACGTGCCCTTAAGATTAACAGACTGAGAACCCAAACAAAGGGTGCAAGGATTTAACGCAAAGGCGCGAAGGGAAGAGAAAGTCCGCAAAGAAAACCACTTCAAAAAGCGAGCATAGGCAATCAACCTAACAAAAAAAAGCGGAGGCCCCAAATAGAGCCTCCGCTGACCTTTTCACATAATGTCATTTACAAAAAGCTAACGCAGCAACTTGCCTAAATAAAGGAACGTGCCTCCAACCGAGAGACTTGCGAGCAGGTCACCTACCAGGTTGGCGTAATGAGAAATAGTGTAGTTAATCAAGTGCTGTTTCGTATCGAGACTGAAAACATCCATATAAAGCTGAGAACCTTTCCAGAGGAAGATACAGGCAAAAACGACCATAAAAGCAAGAAAACCATTACTGATCGGAGTATCCTTGATATTGAGATGAATTTTTCGAATTAGATCGATATTGATCAATGACAGGAAGACCCAATTGGTGTTTTCCACGATCCGGATGACGCGGAGAACGCCCTCATCAGGAGTCGGATTGATTAACAGAAAAACCAGGGACGCAACAATAACTCCGACAACCGTCAGGTAGACATGAAGCTTGCTGCCTTCGAAATCAAGAGTCCTGGTAAAAACATAGTACTCCTGAAAACCGTGGCTCATAATCAGGATGGCAAGAGTCCCGATGATATGCCCCATGGCCAATACATAGGGGTTATTGAGGCCAGGGAGAAAAGGCAGGGCACCCGGAATGATCTCACCAACCAGAATCAGGAAGAAACCAACAGCGATGCTGGTCCAGACTCGAGCATTACCAATACTAAAATAGAAAGAAACACAACCGGCAACAAGCCAGAAGAATCCGAGTACAACTTGAAACATTTCCATGAACGCCTCCCCGAGATATGGATTGAATCAATAAAAAACGGCGACTCAAAAGCCGCCGGAAGCTGAACCGGGGCCCCTCAAGAGAGCCCTTTGAAACCCTTTTTCATCTCTTCCAGCATTTTATCGATTTTGCTGGGACCTGCGACCATCCTGGCGGATTTACCCAACTTGGTGTAAAAGTCATCAAGAGCAGATTCGCTAATCTGCCCACCGTTGAGTTTCAGTTTGTCAAACTCTTTATCTACCAGCAAGGAGCCGATTTTTCCAAGATGCGCCATGGCAAAACTCTGAAAAAGCTCCTGCGTCTTCTGCCAACGATCCGACTCTTTTGTCTCCTGAGTTTTACTTGCAGCGTTCTCATGCTCTTCTCGCTGACGTTGACGTTCGGCAACAGCAGCACCCCACATACCTGTGATATCTGCCGTTTCCATAAGGTCTGCCAGTGATTTTTTTCCGTCACCACGAGTCACCAGAACATCAACTTTGGCTCCGGGCTCTTTGGCAACCGACATGGAACTGTCTGCAGTGGTTTCAATGTCCGTCGAACCATCGTGGAAGAAACCAAGGGGGCTACCGTCACGATAAAAGATCAGGGCAATATGTTCTTTAGAATAAATACGCAGGCATCCGCTTCGCTTCTCTTCGCGCATACGAATCAGCAAGGATTTAATATCGATCAACTGGAGATCCTGCCCTTTGTGCAGAACCTCACCATGCAGGAGGGTATGAATACTGTGTGCCAGCTCGGTAGATAGTTGATAGATGTTCAGCTTACCATTGCCATTCAGAGACTCGTCGAACGTACGGGAGATACCATCATATGCGATCAGGTGTTCCCGCTCATTCTCAAAGAGTGAGCTGATGAGTCTGCCTTCCTGGTAAATGAAGACACCTGTCCCTTCAGGAAAATCAAAACGCATGTATCCGGTAAATTTTCCCTGACGCATTTTTCCCAACGCATCCGCAAGGTTTACTTTACCAGGATTGATATTTTCCTTAACAGGATTGCCTCGTGGCAACAGAATCATAACTCAAAGCCTCGTTCTCATTAGCACTACTTTTCGAATCCAAATTCTTAGAATATTTGAGCTTTCATGTCAAGGCTGTTGCGCGACCGAGGGAACAGTCGCAAGCCCTATTTTAGTGGCAAAATATATTGAAAAGGGTATTTAAAAAAAGCCGGCGAGACGAAGTTCCCGGGCGATTTTGCGACGACGGGATGCAAAGCGACGGTAAAGATCATCACCCATTTGTTCAGCAGGGCTCATAGCTTGACAATTGATTATGACAAGCTCACGGTAAGCGGCATCAAGAGGACGACCGATTATCATTGGCAGGGTGTTATGGACGCGACTCTTCTCTTTACCAAGGTCTTCACTGGCAACAAGGGTTTCATCGGCATCAAACAGATGGGCCGTCAAGCGACTCTCCGGACCAACCAGTCCTAGCCCTTCAATTGTCAAGGCAAGTATCTCCTCAGACGTCACTACGTCCAACTCGAGTTCGGCAAAAAGCTGGTCACAACAATCAGGATGAAGAAAGCCCCGCCGCCGGCTGCTCAAATCAAAGAAGAAATGACCGTCAGCATGCAGGGACTGTTGACAACACAAAGGGCACTCAAGGATAAGCTTGCGTCGCCGAGCAGCGGGCAGTCCTGCCAGGCCCCCTTCACCACAACTGTCACTCCTGTCCTCGAAGGTTTCGGTCGCAGAGTTTGACAAGACAAATTCTGCCAGCTTTTTGAACTGACCATGAACGGAAGTATTCCGGGCGTGGGTGAGAACGGGCCAGATGCGACTGGAGAATCCGGAGGCAAGCCCTTCGACCTTGGGACTTTTACTGATGCAAATGTCAAGAACCTGGTAGTCTCGTTCACGGGCGCCGTAGACCAGGAATTCATAAACGCGCACTTCGGCATTCAAACGAGCACGGGCATCAACCAGGCTTGGCAGCAACCAAACTTTTTCTGCACGCCCGGCATCGGCCATAATCTTCCTTAACGAACCAGCGTTTATCAGGGCTGCACGATCCTTAACCGGCACAAGGACAAGGTCCGCAGTCAAAAGAGCGGCTTCAGTGAACCAATCAAGAATGGGTCTTGTATCGAGGATTAGAATACCTTCAAGTTTTGAAGCCGACACCCTCTGTCGCAGCCACGCAGGATCATGACCTGGTGGTTGCAGCCGCTGGGATGAGGCGACATACTGAACTCCGTATTGACCGAGCACAGCAAGCTCTTCAATCGGGCAGCCTTCAAGAAGGTTGGCAACATTACCCTCAGGCTGTGGACCTAAAGCAAACATCTGGTCAACGCTGAAGTGGTTATCAAAAGAGGCAATTGTAACCGGCAAATCCTCATGCAAAGCCTTGAGATAGACTGCGAGGTTAGTAGCAATCGTTGTCTTTCCCACCCCGCCTTTTTCGCTGGCTACGGCGACCACAAAAGGACGCTTCACGACACTTCACCTTCTGCGAGCACCTCCTGCAGGGCCTCCCAGCGTTCCATACAGTCATCCAACTCCTCTTGAAGAATTGAATGTTTCTCAATGAGCGGACTCAGGCGGGCATGGTCAACCGCCATGGCAGGGTCCTGCATTTCAGTGGTCAGTTCAGCGAGA
>JAOUDB010000050.1 GCA_029859485.1 Desulfuromonadales bacterium
ACCCAACTGCTTGCTCTTCTGCCTGAAGCCTCCGAAGACATCCCACCGCTCCAACCTCTACCGGTTATGGATCTGCTCGATGAACTGGTCGACAAGCATCTTTTAAGCGCCCGTGAGACGGTGAGCCAGCTCACTGACTGTCATATCGAAATCGATGATCTGCAACGCGATCTGGTTTTCTGGCAAGCCCTGGCGCCACTCTTAGGTGACCTGCCCGAGGATTCAAACCTGGAAATTTTCGGTGTTACCATTCGTGATGCCTACCAACTGCAGGCTCTTGAAGATTTATTACAAAAACTCACTCAAGGCCGTTGCCACATCAGTAGCACCACAACGGCCGACGGTACGCTGGTAGGATTGATCGCCACCGATTGCGAGACCTCTGGACCTTTACGCCAAGCCCTCACCGAGGAGCATGTGCCCGAGCTCTCTCTTCCCGAAGAGTTAGCCGATCTTCCTCTGCCTAAACGAATCCTCGCCCTGCAGGAACGTCTCGATTTACTCCAGGCAAACGCTCACGGACTCGAAGCTGAACTGCGCGACCTTGATGTGCAATGGCGACCAATCTATCGGCGCGCCCTGGACTGGTTGGCTGAACGCCTGACCCTGTACCGCGCGACAGCAACAGCTTATACGACCCAACTCTGTTTCCTCATTCAGGGCTGGATGGCTGAAAACGGGGTCTCCGACCTGCGCAATGATCTCAATCAGACTTTTCTTGGCCGTGTGGTTCTTGAGCAGCAGGCCATTCTCGATGAGGAGGTCGAGCGGGTTCCGGTCATGCTGCGCAACCCCGGTTATTTTGCGCCATTTGAAGTGCTTTCCCGCCTGCTTCCTTTGCCGAAGTATTCCTCTTACGATCCGACCCCGATGATCGGCATCTTCTTCCCGGTCTTCTTCGGTATGATCCTCGGCGACGTCGGTTACGGTATGATCCTTCTGTTAATTGCTCTTTTTCTGGCCAAACTTTACCAACCGCAACATTTGGCCAGCGATCTCGGCAAGATACTCGGTGTGGCCGCACTCTATACCCTCTTTTTCGGTGTCCTTTACGGTGAATTTTTCGGCGATCTCGGCGAAGCCTGGCTGGGTTTGCATCCTCTCTGGTTTGATCGTGGCAAGGATGTGTTGCCGATGGCTGTTTTTGCCCTGACCGTCGGCGTAGTCCATATCCTGCTTGGCATCACTCTCGGCGCCCTGGCCGACCTGCGCCGCCACAAACCACGCCTTGCGCTGGTCAAATTGGCCACCCTGCTGTCCGTTCTGCTCCTGGTTCTTGCCGTGGTTGGTTACTTCTACCCTCAATCGTGGCTGAAGACCGGCCCGCTTCTGATCGGTGTCGGTATCCTTCTGCCGGTGTTGATTGCAGCCGAGGGACTGCTTGCGCCCCTTGAACTGCTGAAAACCATGGGCAATATCATCTCGTACATTCGTATCATGGCGATCGGTTTCAGCTCTGTGCTCTTGGCTATGGTCGCCAACCGCCTGGGAGGCGTGACCGGTGATGTCATGGTCGGAATTCTGGTCGCCGGCATCCTGCACGCATTCAACCTGTTGCTGGGAGTGTTCGCTCCAACGGTACACTCTTTACGCCTGCATTACGTGGAGTTCTTCAGCAAGTTTATCGACCTGGGGGGGCGTCGCTTCGATCCCTGGCAGAAACGCTCCCCGTAAATAGAGCCCGGAAGGAGACGTCTTATGGAAAAAGTCTGGATTGCATTTGCCGCCGCGCTGGCGATCGGTCTGCCAGCCATCGCAACCGCCTGGGCCCAGTCGCGTATCGGCGCCGCTGGTGCCGGCACCCTGGCGGAGAAACCGGAACTGACCGGGGTCATCATCATCCTGGTTGCCATTCCGGAAACCATGGTTATCCTCGGCTTTGTTGTCGCCGCCATGATTCTACTCATGTAGTAAGACAATGGGTGAATCAGAGCTGAAGATTGCCCTGCAACGCGAGGGTGAGGAACAGGTTCGCGCCTTCTGGAAAGCTGCCGAAGAGAAGGTCGCAAAGCGACGCCAAGAGCTCAAGGAAGAGCAGGAACAGCTGCGACTTGAAGCCGAACGGCAGCTTCAATCCGAAGTCTCACGGCGACGCAACAGCCTGCTTGCTGAATCCAGGATGCAAGTGATGGCAAGTCGTCTGCATGCCGAGGCTCTCCTCGACGAACGCCTGCAAGGTCTGGCCTCGCAATTACTGACAGAATTTACAGAAAAAAACCGTGATGTGCTATGGCAGGCGTTATGTGACGAACTGCCGTCTGCCGAGTGGGGCAAGATCACGGTGTCTCAAGCGAGTCAGGGTCTGGCTGCGCGGGATTTCCCGACGGCCGAAATTGAGCTTGATGATGCCATCGCCGGTGGTCTGATCGCAACGAGTAGCAGCGGCGTGAGGGTCGACAATTCACTGGTCTGCCGCTTGCGCAGAGCCTGGCCCGACCTGCTGCCGCAACTGATGAGTGAATTGCGTCGATTGGTGGATAGTGATGAAACTGCTTGATTCGACAAAACCTGCAGAATTGCCTACGGAAGCGCTGCTGGCGCGTTTGCGCAGTCGACGTGCCGGTATCGATCTGCTTGATCCGGTAGCGACAGAATCGACCGAGGCGACCGTCTGGGTTTACCAACGCCTTAACAAGCGTTTGCGTCTTCGGCTTGAACCCTTCTTTGAATTGCTCGCCATGCGCAACCTGACTCTGCAGCTGAGATACCTCCTAGCCGGAGAGCAGCCGGCGACTATCTTAAACAACTCCCTGCTGGCGAAGCCCTTGCGACAACTGCTTGCAAATAGTGGCGATAACCAGACCTTGATCGCACAGCTGGAGGCTGCTTTGGTCAGCGACTACCCGTTTACCTTTGGGTTGACTGTGACTTATAGAGAGCAAGGCCCCGGTGGGGTGGAAAGGCAAATCGCTGATGGCATGCTTTTCGACGCACTTGAGAGGAGCAGGAATGTTCCTCTTAAAAGGACCTTAGGCTACCTGGTCGACATGCGCAATTGCCTGATGCTGAGCAGGCTTTGGCGATGGCAGGTCAAGCAACCTCCAGCCTTGACGGGCGGAGGTAACCTCGACCGAAACAACCTGCAGAGAATCTGGGCCAGGCACGACAGCGAGCGACTCACCAGTCTGGCGGAGCGCCTGACAGGAGAGTCCTTGAGGAACAGCAAAAGGGATGGCGGAGTCACAATCGGTATGGAGCAAGCCTTTTTGCGCGGTTTGACGCGCCTTCTGGGACGTTTAGGTCGCGACCCCCTTGGACTGGCGGTGATCATCGAATACCTCTGGCGAGTCGAGCTTGCCGTGCACAACCAGTTGTTACGCAAGACCTTGTCCGATGATCGGGACTCATTGCTTGAGGAGGTTCTGCTGCTATGAAAGAAATTCTCTTTCTAACCTGTGCCGACAGCTCTCCAGGCTTTGCCCTTACCGGTGTTCGACAGCAGACGCTTATCCCTGAAGCCACCTGGGAGGCAATCCAGCAGGCTTGTAGCGATCCCGAGGTCGGTGTGATTGCTGCCGACAGCCGTCTGCTTGAAACGCTTGACTCGATCAGGCTGCGGGAGTTGACGGATCGTTGGCCGGGGGTTCTGGTCACTTTGCCGGCTCCTGCCGACAGGCGTACACCACCGAGCGACGAATTGCAGCGCCTGGTGCAGAGAGCCCTTGGTTATCATGTGAGGTTGCAGCGATGAAAGGTACTGTCACGAGCATCAGCGGCGCTACAGTCTGTGTCGATCTTGCAGATCTGAAGATTGGTGACCGTGTCTTTGTCGGCACAAGTCATCTGACCGGGGAGGTGGTACGCATTGATGACAAGATTGCCACGGTGCAGGTCTTTGAAGAGAACCGCGGCCTCGGTATCGGTGAGTCGGTGACAACCGCCGGTGGTCCGCTGACCGTGGCCCTCGGGCCGGGCCTGCTCGGAGGCATCTTCGATGGCTTGCAGCGCCCTCTGCCTCTTCTGCTTGAGAATAGCGGCGACTTTGTCAGCAGCGGTCAGAACCCTTTTCCACTTGATCGCAAAAAAAGCTGGGCAGTCACCACAAACAATAAACCAGGTGACCACCTGCATTCTGGCGAGGCCTTTGCCAAGGTTCGCGAAGGTCACATCGAACACCTGTTGCTGATGCCTCAAGATGGCACGCTGCAGCAACTTGAAGAGGGCAGGCTGACTCTAGAGAACCCAGTTGCCACACTTGCAGACAAACAACCCTTGTACGGCTGGCACAGTTGGCCGGTGCGCAAGGCACGGCCTTATCAGAGCAAATTGCCGCCGACCAGGCCGCTGGTAACCGGCCAGCGCTGCCTTGATTTCCTCTTTCCTTTACTGAAGGGGGGGGTCGCCATGGTGCCGGGTGGTTTCGGCACCGGTAAAACCGTGCTTGAGCAGACGATTGCCAAATTTGCTGATGTCGACGTGGTGGTTTATGTCGGCTGCGGAGAACGCGGCAACGAGATGGCCGGGTTGCTTGACGAGTTCGGCGAGCTTGAGGATCCTCGAACCAAGCGACCGCTCAAGGAGCGCACCATCATCGTCGCCAATACGTCCAACATGCCGGTTGCCGCGCGCGAGTCCTCGATCTTCACCGCCGTGACCATGGCGGAGTATTACCGTGATATGGGGCTCGATGTGCTGTTTCTCGCCGACAGCCTGTCGCGATGGGCCGAAGCCTTGCGCGAAATCTCTTCGGCGCTCGAAGAAATGCCCGGCGAAGATGGTTACCCGACCTACCTCGGCTCGCGTCTGTCAGGTTTTATCGAACGTGCCGGCGTCGTGAAAACCCTCTCGGGGGGACAGGGTTCTCTGAGCATGATTCTGGCGGTGTCGCCGCCGGGGGCCGACTTCGCCGAACCGGTCACCCAGGCCTGCTTGCGCGTGTCCGGCGCCCTCTATATGCTCGATACGCAATTGGCCCATAGACGCCATTTTCCAGCGATCAACTGGACCCAGAGTTTTTCCCTCTACAGCGACACCGCCATGGCTCATTTCGTTGAAGAGCATGAAGAATGGGCCAAACTGCAAGCGCGCTGTCGCGATATTTTGCAACGTGAAGATGCCTTGCGTGAGGTGGCAGAAGTGGTTGGCATGGAAGGATTGCAGGATGGTGATCGCCTGTTGATGCGCACCGCCGAAAAAATTCGCCTCGACTTTCTCTGCCAGAACAGTTTCACCGAAGACGCTTTTGCTGCTCCAAAAAGCACGATCGAGAGCATCACCACGCTGGTTGCTGAACATGATCAACTCTCAGCCGCCCTGGCTAACGGAGCCCTGCTCGACGACCTGCTCAAGGAGGCTGACCATGCGCCTCGCTGAACATCAATATCGTTCGGTCAGCGCTATCCGCGGACCTCTGCTTTTCCTGGAAAAGGTCTTTGCCGCCCGGCTTGGAGAACTGGTACGGATCGACGCTCCTGACGGCAGGACTCTTACGGGTGAGGTGCTGAAGATCTTTGGCGACCAGGTTTTGATCCAGGTCTTTGGCGGCACCCAGGGACTGGACACCAAAAGGACCAGCGTCAACTTCAGCGATGCGGTGATGCGTGCCCCGCTCGGTGCCGGTGTTCTGGGCCGCGTTTTCGACGGCTCCTTCCGGCCGATTGATGATCTGCCCATGTTCATCCCGGAATTTCGTCGGCCGGTCATCGGCGCACCGATCAACCCGGTAGCACGGGCTCACCCGGAAGAATTTATCGAGACCGGTTTCTCAACCATCGACGGGCTGAATACTCTGGTCAAAGGCCAAAAATTGCCGATTTTCACCTGCGCCGGCCTGCCCGCGCGGGAGATGACGGAGCAGCTGCTGCACCAGGCTCGACTCCCTGATGGCGGCCCCTTCGTGCTGGTCTTTGTCGCTCTTGGCCTGACTCACTTCGAGTACCAGTTTTACCGTCAAACCCTTGAGCATATGCAGAGTCGATTTGTCGCCTTCGTCAACCTGGCCGACGATCCGGTGGTGGAACGTCTGCTGGCGCCGCGCCTGGCTTTAACCGTCGCAGAAGATCTGGCCTTTCGCCAGGAGATGGACGTGCTGGTGATCATCACCGATATGACCAACTACTGTGATGCCCTGCGTGAAATTTCGACCGCCCGCGAAGAACTGCCCGGCCGGCGTGGCTATCCCGGTCATATGTATTCCGACCTGGCCTCTCTTTATGAGCGCGCCGGTCGAATCCACGGCCGCAAAGGATCGGTCACGCTACTGCCCACCGTGACCATGCCGGAAGACGATATCACTCACCCGATCCCCGACCTCACCGGCTACATCACTGAAGGACAGCTGGTGCTCTCCCGCGAGCTGCACCAGAAAGGAATTTACCCACCGATAGATGTGCTGCCGAGCCTGTCGCGCCTGATGCAGCACGGCATCGGCAAGGGACAGACCCGCTCCGATCACCGTGACCTCTCCAATCAGCTTTACCGTACCTACGCCAAGGGTTGCGATCTACGCCGCCTCGAGGCAGTGGTGGGCCGCGATGGCATGCTGGCCGAAGATCGCAAACTTCTCGACTTTGCTGATCGCTTTGAAGCCGGCTTCGTCCACCAGGGGAACAAGCGTCGAACCATCGATGAGACGCTCGACACAGCGCAAGCCCTGCTTGATGATTTCAGGGAGGTGGCACGATGATTCAGCCGACCCGCACCAACCTGCTGCTCCTCAATGATCGCCTGCACGCGGTGCTCAACTGCACCACGATTCTCAAAGGCCGGCGCCAGGCGCTGATCAAGGAATTCCTCAAAATCACTAAGCCGTTGATGCAGTCCCGTGAAGAGGTCAGCCAGGCTTATGCCCGGGCGATCGACGAACTGCAGGTCAGCAAGGCCCGTGAACGACCGGTTGCGGTCGATTCGCTCTCTGCCATCAGCCGCCGCAAGATCGCCGTGGAGGTGGCCGAGGGCAACCTGCTCGGCTTACGCTTTCGCGACCTGACCATGCACGAAACCGTGGCGCGCACATTCGATGAACGGCGCTATGATATGTACGGCAGCTCCCCCTGGCTCGACGAAGCAATTCATGAATTTGAAGGCATTGTCGAAGAGATGTTGTCGTTAGCAAATTTCGAAGGCAAGTTCCGGCGCCTCGCCGAAGAGCTGGTGCGCCTGACTCGCCGCATTCGCATTCTCGAAGAGCGGGTTACACCGGAGCTACGTCTTGATATCCACGCCATGAGTCAGTATCTGGCTGAAAGGGAGCGGGAGACTTATTTTCGACTGAAGCGTTTTAAGGGTTATGCGGAGCGAGGAGGGCGGTAGTTATTTAACGCGAAGGTGTAAAGTTAAAAGAAAAGGCGCTAAGAGAACCTTTTCAAGAATTGTTTTGGTTTAGGCTTTACGTCTTTTTTGGTTTTTCTTGGCGCCTTTGCGTTAACTTCCCAAAGGCCTCATTTCACCGCTCAGACCACTTCTGCCACAACTCCCCATAGGGAATCGTCCGGAAATCGAGACTCAAACGTTCTTGTGCCTTACCGGGAGCAAACCCCTGTTCCAGAACGGCTGCTTCGATCGCCGGCATATGCATCGCCCCCCAGGGAATAATGACGGTGTCGTAGCGTTTTAAAGTCTGCACCATGCCTGCAATGACAGCATCGTTACGCTTGTCGAGAATGTCGAACATAACCCCGGCGAGACCCTCTTCAGACATATTGTCCTCGATCCAGAGGTTATAATCGACAAAACCTTCTGCGAGAGGTTTGTCACCAAACAGGCTACGGCCGAGAGCATTGAGGAATTCGATGGTTTTCGGCTCAAAACGGTTGAGGTCGATATCTGCGTTGGCGATATCCGGCTTGCCCGGTTCGCGGATCACCTGGCCGTCCACGCCAAGGCCGTCCAGCGCCACAGCGTTACCGTTGAGTCTCATCTTGTCTTGAGAGGTCAGGCCGATAAGCCCGGCCAGTTTGCTGTAATTGAACTGGCTCTCCAGTAAACGATCCTGGTCGGTCACACCTTCAGCGAGGATAATGGTCCCTTCCTTCGGTATCGATTTAGCCAGGTCTTCGTAGTACTCCTCTTTGCCGATGTGCATCATCCCCACCAGGCGAACCTCCTTCTGTGCAAGGTGATAGCTGCGCTCGGTCATGTGAACACCGACTGGGCTGAGACGCAGAAAGCCGGCAGTCTGCGCTTCGAGGTAATAGCTGGTGACGGCCAGGCTCGTAAAAATCAGGACAAAAGGAGTGAGTAGAAGGTTGATGGCGGCAAAGCCGAGGGTGTTGCGCAGGCTGAACATCGGCGCCTGGAATTGCTCTTCTGTCAGCAGGTTTCGACCACCGAGACTACGCAGCAGGATAATGGCAATCGTGCCGACCACAACCTGGCTGATGGACGCAGTCAGTCCGAAAACTTCACGGGCGACTAACCCCGAGAGCGGCCACATGGCCAGAGCGCTCCAGGAAGCAAACAGGGTTAATGGCAGAAAGACCCGTTTTGGCAGACGTCGGTCGACGCCGAGGCATGCATAGAAGATCATGGAGAGGGTGATTACGACATGAGCGACAAAAAAACGGATCTCCGTCAAAACCGGCATTGGTGAGGAAGCAACCTGCAGGAGTTCGTCGATTAACGAGAGACCTGCGTCGATCAGGAAGAGGACAATATAGACATTTGCGAAACGGCGCATTGAAAATCCTTGCAAAGACGAAGTTGGTCGTGTTTCCAGTCTAGACCTTTTTACCGTGCAAATGAATAAAAAGATCGCAACAAAAAGCTTTCACCACAGAGGCACCGAGGAGAGAGAGTCTTTGGCCCTCCATAGTCTTTTCGACCAAAGGCGCGTGCTTTGGCTCTATCTTGAGAGAGGGAAACGGAGTGGTAGAGGCACTTTTCTCCGTGGTCAGATGCCATTCGAGAGAAGGTGTCAACCCGAAAACGGAACCTCTGAATAATTACAAATTGCCAAGGGGGTTAAGTATAGCTAAAATGCTGATATAAGGACATTCTGTAGCTGTAAACGATTGACGGATTCCGGCGCCTTAATGAAAAAGAGATACTTCTATTGCTTGCTCTTCCTTGCTCCTGGCGCACTTCTCTCGCTGATCGCTGCGACTGCCATTACAGGAACAACAGCAGGTTTCCTGTGGATCTTTGTCTTTGGTGACAACACCTGGCCAACGATTGTTGAAAGAGGCTTGGCTCTCCTTTTCCCGCTTACGTTTCTGGGGCTGTGGATCGCATTTGTCGGTGCAGGTTTTATGACGGGAAAAAGGCTTGAGGTCGACCCAGGCCTGGATAAAAAGCACATTTTCGCCTCTATCACCTTAACAATTGCGCCGCTCCTGTTCATTCTTTTGCACCAATATCGAGTCGGCAATATCGGCCCAAAACCGGACAGCGCCTTATGTGGCGATTTTTGTGCCGACAAAGGCTATTCGACAAGGGGCATGCCACCAAGAGATTCAGATGATCGTAGCTGTATCTGCTATGATGGTAATGGCAGTGAAATAATTAAGCTGCCCTTGGAGAATCTTCTTTCAAACGAGTCACAATAGACCTGCGTCCAGACTCTGAAACAATTAGCGGTGAGAAACAGGAGGAAAAGATGGGAAAAGAAACAGTTGCGGTTTATTGGGATTTTGAAAATATTCACGCCAGTCTGTACGACTCGGCGAATGGCAGTGGCAGCTATGGCCGTACGCAAAACCGGAGCAAGACTCAGGATGTGCTGCTTGATGTGCAGGCGCTCTATGACTTTGCCACAACCTACGGCAACGTGGCGATCAACAAGGCTTATTGTAATTGGCAGTGGTTTGCAAGGTATCGTCACTCCCTGCTTAAATGCGCGGTTGAATTAGTCCAGATTTTCCCGCCCGGGGCATCAGCAAAAAATGGGGCCGATATCAAACTGTCTCTGGATGCCATCGAGGATGTGTTGCGGTTCCCGCACATCGACGCGATCATCGTGATCGGCGGAGATAGCGATTTCATTCCATTGTCGCAAAAGATTAAGGCGGCCGGTAAAGACTTGATCGGAATCGGCTGTAAATCTTCAACCAATCAGCACTGGGCCAACAGTTGCTCGGACTTTAAGTATTATGAAACCTTCGTTGTTGAGAGCCAGAACGAGGAAAGTGTTGAAGAGGCAGAATCAGATATTATCAAGGTCAAGGATCCTGTCGAGCTACTCTCCAAGGCGATCAAGCAGATTGCCAAGAAGACTGGTGATGAGTGGGTGGTCAAGGCCGCCATTCGCCCTGTCGTAAAACGCCTTGATCCGACCTTTGATGAGTCGAATTACGAGTGTAAAACCTTCGCCGAGTTACTTAAAAAGTATCCCAAGAGCTTCAAGATCAAGCAGGGTGAACATGACCATCTCGTGAGTCTGATTGGTTAGCAACATGCGTATCACGCTATTGCCTGGCGGCCTGGGCCAGGAACTTCTGGCTCGCTCAGAGACGCAACCGACCGGGCTCTGGGCAACCCGGTTCTTAATCGACGACCCGGATCTGGTTAAAGAGTTGCATCGCGATTACTTCTTGGCAGGAGCTGAGATTGCCACCACAAACAGCTATGCGATCCATCGTGACCGCCTGGCCCCGTTTGGCATCGAGGATCGTTTCGTGGAGTTGCACCGGCTCGCATGCCAGCTTGCAGTCTCTGCACAGCAGGAACATGGCTCTGGCCTGGTGGCCGGATCGATGGGCCCAACGGGGCGATCCTATCGCCCCGACCTCGCGCCACCGGCAGAAGAAGCTGCGGAGCTTTATGCCGAGATCGCCCGCTTGCAGGAACCTTATGTCGACCTTATCCTTTGTGAAACCATGTCATCGGTTGAGCAGGCGCGTGGCGCGGTGATGGGTGCCTTGGCCGCCAACAAGCCTGTTTGGCTGGCGGTTACCGTTGATGACAAGAATGGTACAAAGCTGCGTTCGGGAGAACCGTTAACAGAGATAATCCCCCTGATCACAGAATTCAAACTGGCGGCGCTGTTGGTCAATTGTTCTGCGCCGGAAGCCGTGGATCAGGCCATCCCCCTGCTGGCAAATCGAGGCGTCCCCATAGGCGCTTACGCCAACGGCTTTGTGGAAAT
>JAOUDB010000424.1 GCA_029859485.1 Desulfuromonadales bacterium
GTGTACTCCCGGAAATGGAAGATGCTTGCCGCAAGGGCCGCACTGGCAGCGCCCTCAACCAACCCTTGACGAATATGTTCAAGATTCCCCACGCCACCTGAAGCGATCACCGGGATTTCGACTCGATCACTGACCGCGCGGGTCAAGGGGATGTCATAACCATCCTTGGTGCCATCACAATCCATGGACGTCAGAAGAATTTCTCCGGCGCCATAGTCAGCCATCCGTTCCGCCCATTCCAGGGCGTCAATTCCGGTCGGGTTACGGCCACCATGAGTGTAGACTTCCCACGCCAGCGGTTCGCTGTCAGGTACGCGACGGGCATCGATCGCCACCACGATGCACTGCGAGCCAAAACGCTCAGCTGCTTCGCGAACAAACTCCGGGCGATGCACGGCAGCCGTGTTAATCGAAACCTTATCGGCTCCGGCGTTAAGCAGGTTGCGAATGTCCGAGACTTCGCGCACCCCGCCGCCTACGGTCAGCGGCATGAACACCCTCTCGGCGGTCTCGCGAACCACATCGAGGATGATATTGCGCTTGTCGCTCGAGGCGGTGATATCGAGGAAGGTCAGCTCGTCGGCGCCCTGCTCACAGTAAGCCTCAGCGGCTTCAACCGGGTCGCCGGCGTCACGCAGGCCGACAAAGTTGACCCCCTTGACAACCCGGCCGTCCTTAACGTCGAGGCAGGGAATGATTCGTTTTGCTAGCATTGGTTTCCAATCATTTCAAAATCGTTTGCCACGAAGAGCTACTGAGAAAAATCTTAAAATTAAAGTGGAGCTGGTCTTTAGTTTCACTTCGTGGCCTTCGTGTTCTTCGCGGTTCACTTGTTTTTGGTTAAGGCCACAGCTTCGCGCAAATCAATGGCACCGGAATAAATCGCCTTGCCGGTGATCACTCCGGTCACCCCGGAAGACTCAATCGCTATCAGTCGGCGGATATCGTCAAGAGTCGAGAGACCTCCTGAAGCGATCACCTGGATATTGATTGACTCGGCCAGCGCCCTGGTCGCCTCGATATTCGGCCCCTGCATCATGCCATCGCGGGCAATATCGGTATAGATAATCGCCTCGACTCCAAAGCCTTCCATCTCCTTGGCCATCTCGGTTGCTTTTTTCTCAGTGACATCAGCCCAGCCGCGGATCGCCACCAGGCCATCCTTGGCGTCGATGCCGACCACGATCCGGCCCGGGAAATTCTTGCAGGCTTCTTCGACCAGCGACGGCTTCTCTTTGGCGATTGTACCTAGAATCACCCGGTCGATACCCAACTCCAGATAGGCTTCAATGGTCTGCATGTCACGGATACCGCCCCCCAGTTCCGAAGGGATATCGATAGCATCGACGATCGCTTTGATCGCCTCTTTATTTTTCGGCACCCCGGCGAAAGCCCCGTCCAGATCGACGACGTGCAGCAGTTCGCCACCCTGGTCCTGCCAGATGCGCGCCTGCTCGCCAGGATTGTCATTATAAACAGTATCCTTATCCATCAAGCCCTGCTCCAGACGGACACAGCGGCCTTCCTTGAGATCAATTGCCGGGAGGATGATCATTACAGCTCTCCAAAATTCTTAAAAATATTCAGGCCAATGTCCTGGCTCTTCTCGGGATGAAACTGGGTGGCCATAAGGTTATCACGACAGATTGCAGCACAAAACTCGATCTCTCCGTAGCGACAGCTCGCCGCCACATCATCATGATTATCGGCAGAACAATAATAGGAATGTACGAAATAGACATAGCTGCCTTCGACAGTGTCCTTAAATATCGGGGCGTCTTGCTTGATCTGAATAGTGTTCCAGCCCATATGGGGTACCTTGAGGCGCTCGCCACCCTCTTCCATTCCTGCAGGGAAGCGAACCACTTTGCCGGGGACCAGCCCCAAACCCTGATGACGACCAAACTCTTCACTCTCATCAAAGAGCATCTGCATGCCGACACAGATACCGAGCAACGGCTTGCCAGCCGCTACATGCTGCAGCAACGGCTCGACGAAACCACCGGCACGCAGATTGTTGATGCAATCGCGGAAAGCGCCGACACCGGGCAGAACGATTTTGTCGGTATTCTCAAGGTCTGCGGGGTTGCTGCTGACCCTGGCTGCATAGCCAAGCTTTTCAAAAGCTTTTTCGACGCTGCGCAGATTCCCCATTTCATAATCGATGATCGTGATCATTCTTTGTTCCTAATCGTGCTTGCCCATCGCTACTCAAGAGAGCCCTTTGAGGACAGGACTCCTTCAATACGCGAGTCAAACTGGGTTGCATCATCAAGAGCTCGTGCAAAGGCCTTAAAAACTGCTTCGACGATATGATGTAGATTGTCGCCATAGGCCAGGTTTACGTGCACATTGGCTCCGGAGTGGTTACAGAAGGCGGTAAAAAACTCTTCGACCAGTTCCAGCTCGAAGTTGCCTACCTGGGCCTTCGGCAGGGGCACATTGAAGACCAGGAAGGGACGCCCCGAGAAATCAAGGATAACCGCTGCCAGCGCTTCATGCATCGGCATGGTGCCTCGGCCGTATCGACGGATCCCAGTCTTGTCACCGAGCGCTTTTTTGAAAGCTTCACCGAGACAGATACCAACATCCTCAACCGTGTGGTGGGCATCTATCTCCAGGTCGCCTTTTGCGTCGAGTTGCAGATCGAAAAAACCGTGGCGAGCGATCTGGGTCAACATATGATCGAAGAAAGGCACTCCAGATTCAACCTGGTGCTCCCCGCGACCATCCAACCCGAGAGTTAATTTAATGCTGGTCTCTTTGGTACTACGATTAATCGTAGCGGTCCTTGCCATGGGTTCCTCCATCAGAAATTGACTGACTTGCTTTTGCCTCTTTTACAACCAAAAAACTCGCACAGTACTTTATGATCAGTTTTTATCAAGCCGAATCGAAACTGATTTGGCATGAGCTTCCAGCCCTTCAAGCTCGGCAATTTTAACAATATCCGTACCCAACCGGTTCAGACCTTCAGCGCTGAAGGAGATCAAGCTCGATTTTTTGACGAAGTCTTCCGTACCAAGCGGCGAGAAGAAACGTGCCGTGCCGCCGGTTGGCAGGGTGTGGTTCGGCCCGGCCAGATAGTCACCGGCAGCTTCCGGGGTGTTATGACCGAGGAAGATCGCACCGGCATGTCTTATCCTCGGCAGCAGTTCAAAGGGCTCAT
>JAOUDB010000425.1 GCA_029859485.1 Desulfuromonadales bacterium
CAAAGCCGCGCTGCAGCTGCAACGACCTGTTCAGGAATAGGAGTGTGTGACAGAAGTTGGACGTGCATGGCCTTCGTTTCCAAATAAGACCGCGTCGTCCGGTGAACCGGGCCGTGTCCCGGAACGGGACGCGGAAGAGATTGTGCCGGTGAACCCGGCAGCAAAAATAAAGGGACGACCCAACAGGGACGCCCCCCAGAACTCTAGTCTTTCTTTTCGTATCTCTTACGGAAACGCTCGATCCGACCGGCGGTGTCCATCAGTTTCTGCTTGCCGGTGTAAAAGGGATGGCAAGACGAGCAAATTTCCGTCGTGATGTCGCCCTTGGTCGATTTGGTCTCAAATGAATTACCACAGTGACAAGTAACCGTGGATGCCTCGTAACTCGGGTGGATACCTTCTTTCATTGTTCAACTCCTGAGTGACCTGGCTTGGTACAGGTCGCGGATTTAGTGGGCCTTGAAGGCCTTAAAAGAGTGATTTGATACCACTATTTATAAGCAATTGCAACTTTTTCCGGTGAGCTATCACCGGAAGCGACAACGAGCTTAAGCAGAATCAAGCTTAGCGGTTCATGCTATCGAGAAATTCCTGGTTAGTCTTGACGTCACTGAGTTTGTCGCGCAGGAACTCCATACTGTCAACCACGTTCATCGATGAAAGGACTTTACGTAACAGCCAGATGCGCTGCAGGCTCTTTTCGTCAACCAGAAGTTCTTCACGACGGGTTCCGGATTTATTGATGTCGATCGCCGGGAAAGACCGCTTTTCGACCAGACGGCGGTCAAGGTGCAGTTCCATGTTGCCAGTGCCCTTGAACTCTTCAAAGATGACTTCGTCCATCTTGCTACCGGTATCTACCAGAGCCGTGGCGATGATCGTTAAACTGCCACCTTCTTCAATATTACGGGCCGCACCAAAGAAACGCTTAGGCTTGTGCAGTGCGTTGGAGTCGACACCACCGGACAGGATCTTGCCGGAAGGCGGTACAACCGTATTGTAAGCACGCGCCAAGCGGGTAATAGAGTCGAGGAGAATAACAACATCGCGCTTATGCTCGACCAGTCGGCGGGCCTTCTCAATGACCATCTCGGCAACCTGAACGTGACGGGTAGCAGGCTCGTCAAAGGTCGAGGATATGACCTCACCATTAACCGTGCGTTGCATGTCAGTGACTTCCTCGGGCCGCTCGTCGATCAAAAGCACAATCAGGTAGACTTCCGGATGATTGGCTGTAATCGAGTTGGCAATGTTCTGCAGCAGAACTGTCTTACCGGTCCTCGGTGGGGCAACAATCAGGGCACGTTGACCCTTGCCAACCGGTGCAACCAGATCGATAACACGAGCCGAAAGGTTGTCCGGTTCGCTTTCCAGAATCAGGCGCTCATCGGGATAGAGAGGCGTCAGATTATCAAACAGGATCTTTTCACGAGCAACGGCCGGGTTCTCGAAGTTGACCTCGGCGACCTTAAGTAGAGCAAAGTAACGTTCGCCTTCTTTCGGCGGTCTGATCTGGCCGGCCACGGTGTCACCGGTCTTAAGATTAAACCTGCGGATCTGTGATGGTGAAACGTAAATATCATCAGGGCCGGGCAGATAATTGGCGTCAGGAGCACGCAAAAAACCAAATCCATCGGGAAGTATCTCAAGAACCCCCTCTCCAAAAATAGCTCCATTCTTGGCGGAGGTCGTGTTGAGAATAGCGAAGATCAGATCCTGCTTGCGCAGACCTGAAGCCCCTTCGACGCCAAGCTCCTTGGCAATCGCCGAAAGGTCGGCAATCTTCTTTTCTTTCAATTCCTTCAGGTTCATCGGTTCTCCTTGATAGTCTACCGGCTCAGAATAGCGCACAGCTTACAACGGCAAAAGGTTGCCGCGATCGCCGCTTGGTTCATTTGTGAATGTAAGAGGTCTTGTTCTCCGAGTTTTCCGGTCCGAAATGATTATGATGTGTTGGCAGGTTATCTTTGCGGGCAATTAATTTTGTGCAGCCCACGCATATATTTTCAATAATTTCTGATAGTTTTGAGAGCAGTCCGTACTCATGTGTTGGACGCTATATGAAAGGAAAAATAATTATCTCAGGCAACTGATCAGGCAGGCAGTGCTCTCTTTCGCTAAACCTATTTACCGGCTTTTCACCAGTCTGTCAATGGCTTAGGTGATTTTTTTCATCGCCTCGAGCCAAACACTTACTCTTTTCAAGGCTCTTCTGCACGAATAAAACGATCGCCGATAGCCTTCAGCAGAGGAGGCCAATGCCCTCTAAAAGACTTCTTCATCGACGCCAACACCCTCATTGGCAGCCGGAATGTTTCGAGGCTCAAAGTTTTTCACCGCCCAGGAGAGAAGCTCCGCAGGAGGAGCGCCGTGCACTTCCCTGGGGATTGTTTGACCGAGCAGAGAGAGCGACAGAGAGATCAAAGCTGACGCCCTGAATTCATAGTCAAGCTCTGCCGAGCCGTGACGCTTGCTGATTTTTTTGCCGTTACTGCCCAACACCATCGGCAGGTGAACATATTTCGGCACAGGGTTGCCGAGACAGGCATGCAGAAAAATCTGTCTTGGCGTTGAAGAGAGAAGGTCGGCGCCGCGCACGACCTGGTTGATGCCGGCGGCGGCATCATCGACAACCACCGCCAACTGATAAGCAAAGAGGCCGTCAGCTCGCCGGAGGATAAAATCGCCCACCGCATCGGCCAACACCTGCTGTACCCGGCCAAAGACACCGTCCGAAAATGACACCTGCTCCAGCGGCACTTCAATCCGTAGCGCACGCGGCTTGCGACCGACAGGGAGTCCTCTGCGGCAGGTGCCGGGGTAGATGGGGCCTTCTTCACCAGGATGAGGAGCACTCAGGATAATTTCTTTACGCGTACAAGCGCAGTCAAAGACCAGCCCTTTATCCCGCAACGTCTCCACGGCGGCAAGGTATGCCTCGTTACGCTGACTCTGCCAGACAACCTCTCCATCCCAATGCAGGCCCAACTTCTCCAGGGAGGACAGAATCTCGTCGGCCGCACCTGGCACCACGCGAGGAGGATCAAGGTCTTCCATACGTAACAGCCACAAGCCACCTTCTCGGCGAGCCAGGCAGTAGCTACCGACTGCGGCGACCAGTGAACCAAAGTGCAATGGCCCGGTAGGGCTAGGCGCAAAACGTCC
>JAOUDB010000426.1 GCA_029859485.1 Desulfuromonadales bacterium
AAAAAGCAAAGAGGGTTCTCTCCATCGCTTCAGGAGATAAACCCTCTTCATCTTTGAAACCACCAGCGAGACGGCAGATCCGACGTTCGTAAAGTAACGGGGCAACTTTGCCGTTCTGAACCTTGCCAATCAGCAAACGCAGGGTGTTGCTCCCGGCATCAATCGCGGCCAACATTATTTTATACCGACAACAGCTTTTGCAAAGTTGTAGGTATGGTCACCAATTTTTTCAAAATTGTGCAGCATATCGATAAAGATCAGACCGGAGTTAACCGTACACTCTCCTGTATTCAGGCGCTTGACATGGTTGTTTCGCAGGCGTTCTTCCAAATCGTCGATACCGTCTTCCAACCTGTGAGCTTCATCGAAGATTCCTGTGTTTTTATCTTCGAGCGCTTGAATGATTGTCGCCAGGAACTCACGGGTCAGCTTTGAAATTTCAGAAATTTCATTCATCGCAATGTCTGAGAAAGTAATTTTCTGATCCAGCTTTCTCTGGTTCAAGGTCCAAAGGTTTTCACAGTGATCGCCGACACGTTCCAGGTCGTTGACCATATTCATCATCGAAGCAACTTCCTGGGAAGATTCTTGTGTGATTGATTTTTGTGATAACTTGACCAGGAAATCGGTAATCTCTTTCTGCAAAACATCCGTAAGATCCTCTTTTTTCTCCAAACCGGGAATCTTCTTCAAATCATTGTCCTGCAAAAAGAGCAGAGTCTCATCGACCATCTCTCCTGCAATCTTAGCCATGCGACGGGTTTCTGAACGCGCCTGAGCCAAAGCGATAGGAGGGGTGCTCAGAACCCTGTTGTCGAGATACTTAAGGTGAAATTCAATATCTTCATCACTGCCCCGTATAACGAGCGTGCTAATTTTCGCCAAGAGTCCAACCAGAGGCAGGAAGATAATTGTGTTGACGATGTTGAACATGGTGTGGGTGTTCGCGATATGCCTTGCGATAAAAGGTTTGTCTCCAAGCTCTCCGCCCATTCGAGCGACCTGATCTTGAGTCTGTATGACAAAATCAGCATCACCGGGAGTCATCGATGAGATAAAGCTCAGGAAGAATGGGAAAAAGAGCAGCATGTAACAAACACCGAGCGAATTAAAAAGGAAATGAGCAAAGGCGGTCCGACGTGCAGCCAGATTGGTACCAATGGCCGCCAGGTTGGCAGTAATCGTCGTGCCGATGTTTTCACCGAGAATCAGTGCAACACTTGCGTCAAAGGAAAGAATACCACTGGTTGCCAGGGCAATGGTAATACCGATCGTTGCACTGCTACTCTGTACGATCATTGTTAGAATCGCACCGATCATGACACCAACGAGATGGTTGTCACCAACGATCATGAAGAGTTGGCGGAACTCATCACTGGTCTTCAGTGGGTCAAAGGCCTGCTTCATAACTGAAAGCCCAAAAAACAGCAGGCCAAAGCCGAGCAGGATTTCGCCGAAATAGCTCCATTTCTTGTTTTTTGTAAAAAGCTTGAAGCCTGCGCCAATACCGATTGCCGGCAAGGCGTATTTGGTGATTTTAAAAGCGATCAACTGGGCCGTGACCGTGGTGCCGATATTGGCGCCAAGGATGATACCAATCGACTGAACCAGTGACATCAATCCCGCATTAACAAAGCCGACCACCATGACGGTCGTGGCGCTCGAGGATTGGATCATTGCGGTCACCGCAATGCCAACCAGGGTACCAACTATACGGTTATTAGTCAGGGCGCTGAGGATCTTTCTCATTCGGCTGCCGGCGATTTTTTGCAAGCCTTCCGACATGATTTTCATGCCGAACAGGAACAGGCCCAGACCACCCATCAGCCCAAAGATCAGTTTCTGATTTAATATGAGTTCCAGCATTATTGGCCCCGGAGAAACAATTTTCTTCCAGCAAAAAAGCCCCCGTAAACGGAGGCGAAAAGGCTGTACAGTGAATTACTTTTTAATGGTAAAGGGGAATTTAAGCAGTGGTTCTCCGGAAGCCTCCTGGTCTGGGAAGATCAGGAGTTCGGCATAGTTCGATCTCTCAAGATCGGCAATAAAGTAAACCAGGCCAGAGGCATTCGAATTTTTGAGCAGGGGTTCTTCAGTAAGAGCTTGAGTAAAAATATCCTGGGGGTGGTATTCAGCATAGAAAGGCAATGAACTGGAGAAGGTGTTTTGGTAAGCGACTCTTGCCTGGTCCTCAAGGTAGTAGTAGCCAACATAAGGATATGGAATCAGATAAACAGAATCCTTACTAACAATCTCCCGGACTCTCTCCGGCGTTATTGAACGATACTGCCGACCGTTGCCATCTTTAAGGAGAAAAGCACTGGAGGGAAAAGAGATCTGGCTCTCTGTCTGATTGTTTATGCTGACATGAAACGAGGTGATGTTATCGACCTGTTGATATGGGCCAAAACTCAGTTGATCAAGCTTGACAGTAAAAGACACACCATCATGGGTTTCTGTCAGAGAATTGTCTTCAGGGTTGATTATACCTGTAGGTGTGGCTATCGGCGAGACGCTAACAGAACAGGCAGAACAAAGAAGAAGGATTGAAACAACCAGGATGAATTTCGTCGGCATGGTCGCACTCCGCGTTTTTTTCATGGTTTCTGCATCGACCAGATCAGCATGTCTCGGTACTCCTCGCTTGACTCCCGCACACGCTGACTGAAGACCTTGACAATATTACTTACCAATTTTAAAGCCAATGTAGCATCTTCGCTGCAAAGTCGCTCCAGGTCTTTCTTTTTGAAGCTAATAAGCTCGGCATTCTCTGCAACACGAGCCGTTGCAGAACGGGGCAAGCCATCAATTACAGCCATCTCTCCAAAGACATCCTCAGGGCCAAGCACGACAAGGGTTTTCTCATCACCTTCAGCAAACATTTTGGAAATACGTATCGAACCTTTAGTGATTAAAAAGAGTGATTCCCCAGGCATGTTTTCTATGAAGACAGTCGTCCCTTCATTCATTGTGCGCATTTCACAATAGGTAGCGAGTCCGTCTAAATCTTGACCTGAAAGATCTTGAAGGAGCCTACTGTTTTTAACCGTAATAAAGTTCTTGGCTGTTACCATGGCGCCGGTGCTTTCTGTATGTGTTCAGTATAAATGTGACAACATAATGCTGGAATCATAACATATTCAACAAATT